>CAZLLK010000003.1:0-88088 GCA_964560435.1 uncultured Oscillospiraceae bacterium | reverse complement strand
CACGGCAGTGAGCCAGCATGGGGGAGACAACCTTTGCAAGGCAAGGAAGAATTTCTGGAAAATGTTTCTGTATCATAAGGTTTACAGTGGGACAGCAGGATGAGATTATAATATCCTGACTTCCGTTTTTGATGATATCTTCGTATTGCTTTTTGACCATGGTCGCGCCAAGTGCTGTTTCTTCAATAGCAAAAAAGCCGAGCTCATTAAGCGCCTTAGCAATGCCAGAGAATCCTATTTCGGGAAAAGCAGCAGCGAAAGAAGGTGCAATGCTTGCGATAACGGGAGCGTCTCCTGCCAGCAGTGCCTTGACCTTTTCGGAATCGTCACGAATAACCTTTGCGTTTTGGGGGCAGACAATGAAGCACTGCCCGCAGAGGATGCATTCGTTGGAAATGATATGTGCCTGATTATCGGAAAAACTTATGGACTTAGTTGGACAGTGCCTGATACACTTATAGCAATTTTTGCAGTTGGCTTCTTTTAACTGTATATAATCTGACATAAGATTTTCCTCCGCTTTATCTTTATTCTTCTGATGTTCCGCTTACAGGAGAATTTTACAGTTTCTTAAGTACTTCCTTTTCGAAGAAACCATTTACGTCCTCTGGATTGAGAGAATAAAGTGTTTCGTCAGCCTTAACGCTGACCCCAGCCTGGCAGCTTCCCAGACAAAAAGTTCCCACAAGCTCGACCTTGTCCTCTAGCTTGTTTTCTGCAATCAGCTTCTGAAGCTGCTCGACTATCTGCCTGGAACCTTTCAGGTGGCATGAGCTTCCTATGCAAACCGTAAGTGTCATTTTGAGTCTCCTTTTTTTAGCTATTTTTCATCGTAAGAATGGGTTGATTTTAAAGTTGCCCCTTTTTCTCTGCAAGGCTTTTTGACAGCACGGCAAGAGAGGCAGCCATGATTTCGTTTCTTAAAATGATCCCCTGCGGAACCGAAAGATGAGTCGGAGAAAAATTCCAAATTGCTTCGATTCCGCTTTTTACAAGAATATCGCAGACGTTCTGTGCTTCATTGGCCGGAACCGCTATTATACCGATTTCGATTTTCATACGTCGGCACAAATCGTCCATTTTGTTTATTGGAAGAATGTTCTTTCCGCTTTCGTCTGTTCCGCACTTTTCCAAATCGGAATCAAATGCTGCAACAATGTTCAGTCCGTATGCCTTGAAGCCTTCGTATGACATCAGCGCCCGACCCAGTTTTCCTGCTCCAACAAGCACGGCGTCGCTAACGTTGTCATAGCCGAGAAAGCACTCAAGGTCTTTTACCAAATCCGCGATACAATATCCGACTTTAGGCTTACCGCCGTCGGAAACAGCAGACAAGTCCTTTCTGACCTGAATTTCGCCGAAACCCAGAGCATTTCCAAGAGCTTTTGCAGAGATATTCGTTTCCTTGTCCAAAGACAAAGGCTTGAGATACTGCAGGTATACAGGAAGACGCTGCAGAGCCTGAATGGAGATTGCTTTTGACATTTATGTAGCCTCCCACAGGGTTCTTCAAATTTAATTCTGATGCAAGATGCGGAATGGATAATGGTATATCGATAACATAATATCGATATACCATTATCCATTCAATTTGTCAATAGGATTTGCAAAATAACTATATGATTTCTTATGCCTGTCAAGGACTGGCACAAGAAATTTTTCTGCATTGTATTGCATCTAAGCTCCTATTGAGGTATAATGCTTGTAACAATTAGTAACAATTTGTAACAACATGGTGAATGATATGATGTGTTTTTCCTCCAAAAAGAAAAAGTCAATATTAGCGGGACTGCTTGCGTTCCTCATGGTGTTCACCATGAGCTTCACACTATTCGATACGTCTGCGCAGGCTGTCAGCAAATCGGAGCTTAATGCACTGAAGCAAAAGCAGGAGCAACTTGCCGGAAAAAAGGCAGGCATTCAGGCACAGGCAGATGCAATTAGCAACAAAGTTGCTTCTCAGACGGAAAAGCTTGAACTTCTGACTCAACAGCTCGACGTCACGAACTCAGAAATCGAAAACCTTGCCGAGCAGATCGCTATATATACAAATACAATAGCGGAAATGGAAAACCAACTTACTATCGACAAGCAGAAGGAACAAGAACTGCTGAAGATTTACAAGACTCGTATGCGAGCAATGGAGGAAAACGGAAACTCTACATATATATCAATATTGTTGGGAGCAAGTGATTTTCAGGATCTTTTGAGCCGCATATACTGCATCAGAGACATCATGGAATATGATGACGGTCTTGTTGTTGAAGTACAGGAAGCTCAAGTTAAGGTTCAAAAAGCAAAGACTGACATGGAAGCCGAGATGGCTGCTCAGAAGGAAGTCTTTGTGGAATATCAGGAAAAACAGAAAGACCTTATTTCTCAGCAAGAGCAAGCCAAGACTATTCTCTCAAGCCTGACAGCAGATTCGGCAGATTACCAAAAGCAGCTTGAATCTTTAAATGCACTCCAGGCATCAATCGGCGGACAGATTGGCAGTATGGAGGACAGGCTGGCGGAACTGGAACGCATACAGGCGGAGCAGAACGCTTCAAATCAAGCCTCGTCCGGCAACAATAACAATAATAATAGCGGTTGGTATGGCGATTCAGTCGGTAATGGGACTGGACAGGACATAGTAACCTATGCAGAGACTTTTCTCGGTGTTAACTATGTCTATGGCGGAACCTCACCTTCGGGCTTTGACTGCTCAGGTTTGGTGTACTATTGCTACAGACACTTCGGCTACACAGTGAACCGCACTGCGGCAGGTCTTGCTTATTCGGGTACTTCTGTATCATCGACAAGCCTTCAAGTTGGGGACGTTATCCTTTTCACGTCGCAGGATGGGAGCTATGTAGGCCACACGGGAATTTACATAGGCGGAGGTCAGTTCATCCATGCACCCCATACCGGTGACGTGGTTAAAATATCGAACCTTTCGGACACTTACTATACGAACCACTATTGGGGCGCAAGACGGATCATCTCATAGTAATTATAAAAAAGCGCACGTTGAAAGCAACCCGATTATCCGATAATAAGGCCTGTATTCTTAATGAATGCAGGTCTTTTTGCATATCCTTTTCTAAATATGGAAAACTATACATTATATATTACTTGAAACGAGGGGCGAATTTTTGTTGAAGAATTATTTTGAGGGCTGGTATTTTAAGGCACAGAATAATAGTCAGACAGTTGCCTTTATTTCTGCTATGCACATAGATGAAAATGGTAAAAGGTCTGCATCAATTCAAATAATTGCCGATAACGGTGTGTGGTGCGAATGGTTCCCTTATGAACAGTTTTCCTGTAGCGGACACAAACCACAAGTGAAAATCGGAGAGAACGAGTTTGGAAAGCAAGGGATTAAGCTAAACATCAAATCGGATAAAATTACGGTTTGCGGAAGTCTGGAATTTGGACCGCTGTCACCGATTCTTTACGACATTATGGGGCCGTTTCGCTATGTGCCGTTTATGGAGTGTCGACATAGTGTGGCCAGCATGACTCACACGGTGAGCGGCTGCCTTAATATAAACGGCGAAGAATATAGGTTTGATAACAATGTTGGCTATATTGAGGGGGACAGAGGACGGTCGTTCCCCAAAGTCTACGCCTGGACACAATGCAATTTCGTGGATGAATTTCCAAGCAGTATTATGCTATCTGTAGCTGATATTCCACTTGGCGCGATCCGTTTTACAGGAATTATCGGCGTAATCCTTTGGCGTGGAAAGGAGTACAGAATTGCTACCTATCTGGGGGCAAAAGCAGTGCATATTGGCAATGGGGAGATTATCATATCTCAAGGAAAGTTTAATCTGACCGCCAAACTTATAAAAATGATGGACAAACCGCTTTATGCACCTGTTTGCGGCGATATGAAACGGCTGATACGTGAAAGCCCTTCGTGTACCGCCTATTATTCTTTTGAAGCAGATGGCAAAAAACTGTTTGAATTTGAAACCAACCGTGCTGCTTTTGAATATGAGTACGATTGATGGTCGGCGCCTTTATGCTTTTTGATCTCCTATGCGCATTATAAGCACAAAGGAGGTCTTGCTTTTTTAATTTGTATCTCACTTTTGAGGTTGTTTATGTAACAAAAATTAGAAAAATGAGTAATATAAATCAGAGGTGAAGACGGTGGATACAAGGGAACTATTTGCAAGACTCATTAAATGTGAGGCTGGCGGTGAGGGCCTCGCCGGAATGAGGGCTGTTGCTACAGTGGTTATGAATCGCGTGAGAGTGACGTACGGAGAGTATTTTAGAGTGAATCAGGGCGATTTGAGGAACGTCATTATCCAAATGTGTCAGTTTTCGTGTTATAAAACTATGATAGGCGGTGTCCCAAACAATCAGAATGTATGGACAGCAACACCAGAGGACGTACATTTTCAGGTTGCCGATTGGGCAATTAACGGGGGCATATATTCCGGTGTGACCTCCGACTGCTTGTGGTACATGAACCCATTCGTTCCGAAATGTCCGAACTTCTTTCCGTATAATGAAACAGGATATTGGTTCACAAGGGTAAATCAGCATTGCTTCTATAACCCCATGCCAGCGTACGCGGAAACTTAAATTACCGGAGGTGCTTATAATTTCATGAATAACAGTATTAACTGGACGGGAAACCGAGTGCTTGATCCAAACGCCGCCCGTCATACGTTCCAGCCCTCAGCGGCGGCAATGCCAACGCAGCAAGGCGGTGCCGTGACTTCGCCGCTTCCAATTCAGCAAGGCAATGCTATTACCCAGCAGGGGCCGCCTCCTTCCACTGAAAGAGGCTACATTCCCTATTATCTTGCAAGCAATATCGGGAAAAATGTGAGAGCAGAGTTCATAATCGGCAGCAATCAATATACCGACAGAACGGGTGTGCTGATAGAGGTGGGTATAAACTATTTTGTACTTAACGATGTAAATTCTCGCACCAATGTTATGTGTGACCTGTATTCGGTCAAATTTGTCACCATAATTCAGTCATAAGGGTGCTTTAAAAGAATCGAAAATTAACGTTGCAAAATTCCGATAGCAGAGAAAATGTTTTTGCTGAAAGAAGTTCAATAAAATAAGCTCACATTTGGGTTGTGGCAAAACAAAAAACCACCGGTATTGGTGGTTTTTTGTTTCTACGTGAGTCAATGCAGACCCTGCCGTGTAAAAGTATACTATCGATTCTATGTTTTTCGGGGTAAAGAAATAGGCTCTCGTTCAACATAAACTGTTCTGTCTTCTCTGGTTTTAATATCCCATTTGACAAGCAAAAGCTCTGAATTTACAATTTCCATGCAAGTTATGCAATTTGGATGTACACAGCTTCCGACATTAAAATATGGCAGGTCTTCTTTTGCTGGGCATGAAGGTCTATGAGTATGTCCGGCTATTAGGATTTGCTCGTTCTTTTCCACCCACGCTAAAAGTTTTCGTTCAACCTTTCTTCTTTCAAGATGGTTTTTAGCCGCACTTGTGGGATCCTTATGACCCAAAAATTCAAGCCTTCGCCAGAAATATCTGGAAAGAAATCTGCCCAGTCTCCAAAAAATATCACTCAGCAAATCCCCTTGGTGGCCGTGGGCGAGAAATAATTTTGTGTTTGAATCGACATTTTTGAGTATTAAGCCCTCGTGAACCTCAATGTTTTCGAACAAAGGTTCATAGCTGCTGGTATGGCTGTTATAATACCTTTGCAAATTACTTTTGACGAAAGAAGGCTGCTTTTTGACAATGTCATGATTGCCGAAAAGTGCATAGAATCTTTCTTCTGCATAAAAATTATGAAGCAAGCGATAAATATCGGAATAGATGCTGGTGATTTCGGAAAGTCTTTTGTTTTTCCATAATTCATCGCTATCTCCGAGATCAATATAAGTAAATCCGTGGTTGTAATAATACTTTATTGCGGCATAGTAAATGTTTTGATTATGCCTAAAATCGTCTACCCAGCTTCCGTCGCCTCTATGGCAATCGCTAATAAGGACTATTTTTGATGAGGTGTTATAAGGAATTTCAGGAGATGATTTGAATATTTTGTTCAAACGATTAAATGTTGAAAATGAAGACATTTTAATTTTCCTTTAAATGTTGAATTCTACATAGCGAAAAACTTTCTTCAAGTTCTAGTTTATTCGGAAATTGCCAAGGTATACCTATGAATTGCCTGGAAACCGTAATAATTTCAGCTCCTGTTGTTACTTTGACCTTAACGTTTCAAATCGCCGTCAACGGCTTCCTTGCATTTTCGACCTTCGGCGAGCAGTTCACGAAGCTTATCGGAATCAGAAGCAAGCAAAGCACTGCGGTACTGCGCAAGCGAATTCATAAGAAAGTCCAACTCTTTAACCAGATTATCACTGTTTTCCAAAAACAACTCAGTCCACATATCCTCGTTGAGCCAGGCAACTCTGGTCAAATCCTTGTAGCTGCCTGCCGAAAAGCCCTTGTGTGCCCCTGCGGTTGGGCTTTTAATGTAAGCGTTTGATACGAGATGCGCCATCTGCGAGGTGAATGCAATCATTTCGTCGTGCTTTTCGGGAGTCGAGACTGTGATGTGCCCAAAGCCGGCAGGCTCCAAAAGTTCTTTGATGTGCTCAAGAAGTGCCATGTCGTCATACGCGGGAGGAACGACAATCATAGACGCACCCTTGAACAAAGTCGCCTTGCTGTTTTTGAAGCCGGAAAACTGGGTTCCTGCCATCGGATGTCCGCCCACGAAGGTGAAGCCGTATTGCGAGGCCAGCTCGAAGCACTCGGCACACACCTCGCGCTTTATTCCACAGCAGTCTATTACAAGGGCTTTGGGGGAAATCAATGGCGCGATGCTTTTCAAATACTCAATTGTCACCTGCGGATATAGCGCAATCAGAATTAAATCGCAGGAACCAATGTTTTTTTCATTAAGCTCGCCGTCAATGGCTTCTGCGATTTGCGCGATACCGACGACTCCGTCGCCGGTATCATAGCCGTAAACGACTGATTTTCCGTCCAGCTTATAGGCTTTGGCAAGCGATCCGCCGATAAGACCAAGGCCTGCTATTCCAACGTTCATGTTAAGCTCCGTTCCGCCGCTGTACGGCTGTTAAATGAAATGTGTTTTCACGCGATTACTTCGCGGATTGCCCAGACACGTTTGGCAACATCGTCAAACTGGTCGGGCGTAAGCGATTGCGCCCCATCGCAAAGAGCATTGGCGGGGTCGTTGTGAACCTCTATCATCAGCCCGTCAGCTCCGGCTGCCGTAGCAGCCATGGCCATTGGCTTAACCATTCTTGCCAAACCCGTCGCGTGGCTGGGGTCGACCACGATTGGCAGATGTGTCAACTCACGGAGCATCGGAACCGCCGAGAGGTCAAGCGTGTTTCGCGTGCGAGTTTCAAAGGTTCGGATACCGCGCTCGCAAAGTATAATATTTGAGTTTCCTCCTGCCAGAATGTATTCCGCGCTCATGAGAAGCTCTGTCAAGGTGTTCGCAAGTCCACGCTTCAACAAAATGGTCTTTTGCGTCCGTCCGAGTTCTTTGAGAAGATCGAAGTTCTGCATATTTCTCGCTCCGACTTGAATTACGTCAATGTCTTCGAAGAGCGGAAGGTGATTGGCGTTCATGATTTCGGAAACGATAGGCATACCGGTTTCCACCTTTGCTTCAAGTAGTAGTTTTAGTCCGTCTGCCGCAAGTCCCTGAAAGTCATAGGGTGACGTGCGAGGCTTAAAAGCACCGCCGCGAAGCATAGTGGCACCTGACGCCTTGACTCGCTTTGCGATTTCAAGAATTTGCTCGGGCGATTCGACTGAGCACGGTCCTGCGATGAACTGAAAATTTCCTCCACCGATTTTGACATCCCCGACATTTACAATGGTGTCGTCGGGGTGAAATTTGCGGTTCACGCCCTTAAAGGGGTCGCTGATTCGTTTGACGGATTCGATAATGTCCATGGACTCCAGCAGTTCGATGTCGATTTTGCTGGTGTCTCCGACGAGTCCAAGAACTGTGCAGGTTTTGCCGTTAGATATATGGACATCAAGCCCGCGGCTTTTGAACCACGCGATAAGGTTTTCTGTTTGTTGTGTTGTTGCTTCTGATTTTAATACCGCTACCATTTTTTAAACCTCCTAATAATAAAAAATAGGGCCTCGCAGTAGTTTTTACTGCGAGGCCCTATACATACACTTTTTTTAATAGCTGTATGAATATTGCTTTTTTTGCAGCAAAACTGACCTTATCTTTGTGAAGATAAAGTAAGAATAATAATATGTGGCTGCAAAAAACGTATTATTCATTGTGAGCTCCTTTAAATGATTGAAGCAACAATAGCACATTAAATTTTGGTTGTCAATGTTTGTTTTGGTGTTGGGTGTTTTACCCCTTAAAAACTCGGGCTTCGGCTGCCATCATGAAGTCGTACATTGGCACAAGCAGCTTGAAATCCGCCGCAAGCTTGTCCGAAAGTGCGTCTGAAAACAGTAGGTCGAAATCCTCACTTTCGGTGATAAAGTCCAGACTGCGCTGGTCGAGCCATTCGCGCTTTTCCTCCGGCTGATCCGGATGGCGGCTGCGCTTGTATTTTGAATCGCCAAGCTGGAAAATCGACTGCTTATCAAAGGCTTTCTTGGCGGATTTATAGGTCTTTTCGTCCGCAATTATCATATCGCGCATTGCTTCCATCGATTCCGCGCTTGCCTGATAGTAACCACAGCCATAACGAAAGACTCTTGGTGAAAACTCGAACCAGAAGCCGGGCAGACCGTTGTAAAGCTTTTTGTCACGGATGAAAACGCACCACATCACGTCGCGGAAAACGCACTTGTCGTGCGAAAAGCGCGTGTCGCGGTATATTCGTGAAATCGAGCGTCCGATCTTCGGCTCACAGATTAGAAGCGGGTCAATGGACGTTATCGTAGGTGTCAGAGCCGTAACAAGCTCACGCATCGGCTCGAGCACAAGACGTTCGTAATCATCTCGATGCTCCAAAAACCAGGCTTTGCTATCTACAACGCGGTTTTCGAAAAGGAACTTTAATGATTCCTCGGAAAATGGCATATTCGTTTCATCCTTTCGCACTTGAAACTGACTTGTTTCGGTTTTAAAGCATAAGAATATTGTATCATAATAACACAGGTTTTTCTACTTCACTTTTGAAGCTGCCAATGATTTTGGAAGCGGTTCATAATCTTGTCAACACCCCGCAGACATGATAAAATGCTATAGTAGAGCGTATTTTTGGAGATAAGTTGGGTACCCGACTTTAGGAGAAGTGTTATGAGGCATATTTATCTTCTACGCCATGGGCGTCCAGAGTTCCCAAACGGAATAGAATGCTGTATCGGACAAACAGATTACCCCGTTTCAAAAGAGGGGGCGCATCAAGCACAGAGTTTGGGCATTTATTTTTCAGAAATCCCACTTACCGCCGTTTATTGCAGTACATTGGCTCGCGCTGAACAAACTGCTGCGGCGATTGCACGGGAAGATACACCTTTAATCCAAAACGAAGCACTTCAGGAGCTTTTTAGCGGCGAGTGGGAAGGGCTGACCTTTGACGAAATAAGAAAAAATTATCCTGAACTATATGCAAAACGCGCAACTAATCCGGAACGCTTTGCGCCTGTTGGCGGTGAAACCTTTGCCGATGGACTTGCTCGTTTTCGATTTGCTATTGAGCAGATTGCAAATGAAAGCACGGGCAATATTGCGATTGTGGCTCACGCTTCAGTGAACCGCTTGTTGTTATGCTCGTTGCTTCAAAAAAGCTTGAATGAAGTGTATACCATAGCTCAGCCTTATGGCTGTATCAATGAGCTTGTGCTGGAAAACGGCGTGCTGAAGGTCGAACGAGCAAGCTATATGCCCGATGAATTCCCCGACGAGGAAACGATACAGTTACTTTGGGAGCGATACCATACTCCTGAGAAAGTTGTTGCACATTGCCGCGCCGTTGCAGATAAGGCAATACAGATTACAAACAAGTTGGAAGAGTGCGGATATGAGCTGAACAAAGGGCTAATCTATTCAGCCACCATGCTTCACGACATTGCGCGGACAGAGCCTAATCATGCCCAGCAGGGAGCAAAGTGGCTTTCAAAAGAGGGGTATGTAAATGTGGCGGAGCTTATCGCTTGTCACCATGATTTGGACGAACACGAAACTGACTCAGTTACAGAAAAGACTGTCGTGTTTTTGTCGGATAAGCTTTTGCGCGAAGTCACGGAAGTTTCAATAGAAGAAAGATTTGCAGAAAGCGCCAAAAAATGCGTCACGGTGGAGGCGAAGGCTCTGCATGAAAGCAGATGTATTAAGGCGTTATCAGCCTTCGAGCGGGTGCAGAAGCTAATCGGTGAGTAATGCTCGCTGAACAGACACTTCGTCTTTCCGCGGCTTAAACGTAGACTTTTTGAGAGCAGAAAGTTCGAAAAAACTTAAACGGACGGGGCAGGGGATAATTCTGCACCGTCCGTTTGTATTTTCATCGGTTGAAATATTGAGAATGTTGACATCGCGAATCCAAAAGGCTTTGCTGAATTTGTTCGGCGCATCGGATAAGAGGCGTTACGGCGCGAGAGAATTAACTTTGGCCTTTTTCCTCTTTGCTTTTTCGCAGAGGTAACACAAAAGCATTCCGCCCACGGTGTTGCCCAAAATTACTACAAGCAAGGTCAAAACGTTCAAATTACCTGCCAGATTGAAATAAAACATATCGGCAATGCAGTGCTCAAAGCCCGAGAAAATAAATATCATTACCACAAAAACAATTGATATGACTTTGCCGAAATAGTTCTCGATTGACCTGAACAAATCGACGCCCAAGAACATCAGCATTCCGCAGAAAACCGCCAATATGAACATACTTATGTAGCTGTCATTTAGTTTGACTTGAGTAACGGTTGTTACCAAATTCATAATATCCAAACGAGTTTGCTTTATCAGAACGGCCGTAAACAGCGTGCCCAAGAAGTTGCCTATCAGAGTAATACCTAAATCTCTTGCATATTTCCAGTTGTGGTTTAACACCAGATACCCGATTTTTCCTGTGTAAAGATCCAGCTTCATATTTACAATAGCAAATAACGCAAAGGAAAACAGGAAACCGCCTACGATTTTGTCCGGACACATTAAGTAAATAACACAACCCATGCTCACAAGCATACCGGCTAAAAAGCTCTTTATTAAAACTCGCATATTGTACCCCTGAAAAAAGTATTTGATTTTCAATAGATAAGTAACCAGCCTTTGATAAAGAACATTTATGAAAGCATTATATCTGATGCAATATCCTTTTACAATACTGCATTTTTCGCCATTAAGTCTTAAAAACAGTAAACCGCTTGAAAGCATACAATGTGATAGTCAAATTTAGGAGGCTGCATGATGTATAACCAAAAAATGAACTGTGAGAATAATCGCATGACCCCTAAACAGCTGCGGTTACTAAACACCCTGCGGCGGCTATGGGTTGAGCACGTAATGTGGACGCGTTCCTTTATTGTCAGCACGGCATTTAATCTGGGTGATTTGGAATACGTAACCCGTCGGCTTCTACGTAATCCTGCAGACTTTGCGGAGGTGCTGAGACCGTTCTACGGCGATGAAAAAGCTGCGACTTTCAATAATCTCTTGACGGAGCATCTTGCCATTGCCGGTCAATTGGTAAATGCGGCTAAGGCGGGGGATACAAAAACAGCAGACGAACAGCGTATGAAGTGGTATGCGAACGCGGACGACATTGCGTCATTTTTGAGCGCAATCAATCCCTATTGGAGCAAAAATATGTGGCAGACAATGCTCTACAATCACTTGATGATGACCGAAAACGAAGCTGGACAGATACTCACGGGGCAATATGACACAAGTATCGGGCAATATGATGCCATTCAGAAAGAAGCCTTGGCAATGGGCGATTATATGGCTAACGGAATAATAAGGCAATTTCGACTATAGGATTATTTCGAAGATTATCGTCATCAAAAAATGACTGTCCTGAAAGACAACAGGGCAGTCATTTTATCGTAATGGCGGTTAGCATGCGTCAAATACCGGATTTAAGCCTGCTTCTTTTCCTTCGGCAGACGGAAGCGACTTTCGGGAGGAGCCTTAATTACTATCGCGTTTCCAGTACGTGGGTGGTTAAGCTCCAAAAGACTTGCGTGCAGCCCAAGCCTGCCCATCGGATTGCCGTGCGCACCGTATTTTTTGTCACCTACAACGGGGTGAGAAAGCTCTTTCATGTGGACGCGTATCTGGTTTTTACGTCCGGTTTCGATAAGGACACGCAGGTAAGAAAAATGCGCATTTTCCTTGATGACCTCATAGTTCGTTATGGCACGCTGACCCTCGCCAAATTTCACGGAGTAGACAAGGTGAGTTGAAGTTTCGCGCAGAATTGTATCGCAGCGTCCGCACTTTTGGGTGAAAACACCCTCACATACGGCAAGGTATTCGCGCCTTATTACTTCTCCCCAAGCGTCTTGAAGCTTGTCGCGCATTTCGATGCTTTTTGCGAAGAGCAGAACGCCGGAGGTGTCGCGGTCAATGCGGTGAACCACATAAAGAGGGTCGATGCCGCTGTCGCGAAGGAGCCTTATGGCCGTATTTTCCTTTTCGGTGTCCGTAGCCACGGAAAGTAAGCCCGCTGGCTTGTTTACAGCCAGAAGGTCGGAGTCCTCATATATTATTTCCAGCGGAGCATCGTAAGAAGTGTTTACCGACTGGCTTATTTTGATTGTCTGTCCGCGCGTTACCGGATAGTCGAATTTGCTCGTTATCGTGCCGTCAACAGAAATCATACGGTGCTCGAGGTATGACTTTGCTTTGCCGGAGGGAAGCTCAGTCCGTTCCTTTCGGACACAGTCCAAAAGCTTACCATCTTCTTTGACTTCAAAAACGATATCTTCCTTAATGTTTTTCAATAGCTGCCATCCTTTTCGTGTCGTGGTTGAATATGATTTGATTGTAGCATTTTATTGAAGCTCGGGCAAGTCTCGACACTATTATTTTGTGTTTTGAAGCTAATTATCGTATAATAAAACAAAGAAATGCAAAACCAGAACGAACTATCGAGGGAAAAGACTATGACGAAAACTAACGCAATGCGCCTTTTGGATGCCGCAGGCATCACTTATGGGACGACAGAATACGAATACGATGAAAGCGATTTGTCAGGAACACACGCGGCGAAGGCAATCGGAATGCCGCCTGAGCAGGTTTTTAAAACCTTGGTGACGAGAGGGGATAAGACCGGCATCACGGTTTTCTGCATCCCCGTATGCTGTGAATTGGATTTGCGCAAGGCGGCGGCTGCTTCCGGCAACAAAAAGCTTGAGATGACGCACGTAAAAGAACTGCTCGATTTGACGGGGTATCTCCGCGGCGGTTGTTCGCCTATTGGAATGAAAAAGCAGTATCCGACCTACGTTGATGAAACGGTTGAGCTTTTTGATAAAATTGCCGTGAGCGCCGGCTTGCGCGGACAGCAGATAATAATTGAACCGAATGACCTCATTGCATACATAAACGCAAAGGAAGCAGATGTGACGGCTTAAAACTATATATGTAAAAATATCAAAAAGTCTAATTCTGCTCTTGACAAGTGAAGCATAACGGCGTACTATTACATAACAGCGTTATGTAATAGTACGCCGTTATGTAAAGCTGCTGTTTTTGATATTTGTTCTCAGGGAGGGACGTCCTTTGGCAAGAGAAGACCAAAAAATGCGCAGTGACAATGTACGTCAGGCAATACTGAATACTGCGTTGGAAATCGGACTTCAGGAGGGCTTTGAAGCGATTTCAGTTAGAAAGATTATTAACAGAATGAAGTATTCCACAGGGGCTGTATATCACTATTTTAATGACAAGCAAGAAATAATTGATGCCTTGGAGAACACGGAAACAGAGTGGCTGAGCGGGATTATCAGGGGATTGCTGGACGATGAGAAGGATAGCGCTTACAACATTGTAACGGTTTTTCACAGAGTAATGCAACTTGCGATGGAAGAGCCGGAAAAATACAATCTGATAGTGTTGCATAAATACAGCAGACAAAACCCGAGTTCTCCGATATGGCTCTCGTGCCTGTCCGAAAACCTAAAAAGGGATATGGAGGCGGGGCTTGTCAGGCGGATGGATGCAGAAAAAGCCGCCTTTTCAATTTGGAGCTCTTTCGTGGGATTCAACCTTATGATATCAAGGCTTTCTGATTTGACTACCGAGGAAGCGGAAAAAATGTTCAAGGCACAGACTGATATTGTTTTGAAAGGAATTTTTAACCATGAGTAAGATAAGCATAGTATTCGCAACCAAAACAAAGCACTCCAAAAAACTTGCCGAAGAGATTGGCAAGGCTCTTAAGGTTAAAGCCGAAAATGTTAAGGATAACCCTGTTTTAGGAGAAACCGATCAGCTGTTTGTCGTCGGCGGTATTTATGGAGGTGAAAGCCTGCCGGAACTTATTGAGTTTGTGAAAAATCTTGACGGCGAAAAGATAAAAAGCGCAGTGCTGATAACGTCCAGCGTTTCGAATAAGAAAGGGCAGGAGAGCATTCGCAAGCTGCTCGAAGAAAAAGAAATCAAGGTTTTAGATGAGAAGGGCTGCTTTGGCAGTTTCCTCGTTTTCAAAATGGGGCATCCCAACAAAGCCGAAATTGGTCAGGTTGTGGATTTCGCCGTAAAGCTTTCCGGCAAAAAGGAGTAAGGTAAATGAAGAAAGGCTTGAAAGCGTTTCTCATAATCCTTGGCACTTTTGTTGTGCTCGCGATTGTAGCTTTTTTATTATTGAAGCACAGCGCCGATAAGGCACAGTCGTCAATGGTGTTTGAGAACATCGATATGTCTCAGACCGCGGACGGTACTTACTACGGCGAAACGGATGCCGGAATGGTCTATGTCAAGGTCGCTGTGATCATTGAAAACCATTCAATAAAGGATATCGACATAATTGAGCACAAAAACGGCAAGGGAGCAAAGGCCGAAGCGATAACGGACACAATTATTGCTGACAACACTTTTGAAGTGGATGATGTCAGCGGTGCGACTCTTTCAAGCAGAGCAATTAAGAACGCGGTGAACAAAGCACTGATGCAGAGCTGTGAAAAAGGAATTTCGTAGTAAACGGCAAATCAAAAAGGGACGCTATGCGCCCCTTTTTTGTTGGGCTGTAAGCTGACATTGCTAACAGATGATTTTTTCTTCCCACCAGCCGAAGGCAATTCTACCCTCAGCGAGAGCTGTTGAACCTTTGTCGAGCGATATAAACACCAAAAACGAACCGCCGGGAGGGAAGATAAGCTTGCCGTTTTCGGTATCCACTAGGGTTATTTCCGGCTCGCCTCTTCGAACAAAGGCTTTTACGCCTTCCGATGGTTCGCCTGTTACGTTCGATGCAAGCTGCAGCTTGATTTTTGGCTTTGGCACGGGACGGAACGCCGTATTTGAGGGTGTGACAAGCTCGGATTCCGAAGACGTACCAGGGGGCTCGGCATTGAACCAAAACTGCGCTCGAAACGGCGATTGGGAAATATCAGTTACAGTCCAGACGTTGACATATAGATTAACGCCTGAATTAGGCGGATTATATAGTCTTGCCCATGCGCTGGTTCCACTGCCGAAGCTCAGGTTATCAGCGTAACCGATAAAATACTTCCCACGTGCGGACTCGTAAAGTTCAATCGGAACGTCAACGCTTTTGGGTAGACAACTGAAGCTTGATTTGCTCTCAACATTCTTGAACATATTTATGACCATTCCTTTCACTGCGACCAAGGCACAAAACGGCCGTGAAATGGAATGGCCAAAAATTGTGCAAAGGTTGCGTGTTGACCGCAGGGCGAGCAACACGAGCTTTAATTCGGATGAGTTTGAAACTTGCTTCAAACGTTCACCTTTAAAAAAGCTTATCGACCCAATATATGTTGCACGCTTCATTTACGACGTTATATGTCTGAGACTCAATGTTGACGAAATGGTGTGGGTTTTCAGCTAAGAGAAGATGAAAAGCGAAAAAAGGCACTCGAAATGAGTGCCTTTTTTCGCTTGTGTGCAGCTATTTATTTGACTAGCTGTATATTTTCCCAACGAGCTTGTTGCAGAGATTGACAGGCAAAATCTTCGAAATGAATACAAAGAGCTTGTATTTTGTTCCGGCTGTATAAAGAACTTTTGGGTTTTTCTTTTGATAAATGCGAAAGATAACCGAGGCAATAAAATCGGGCGTCATTCCGGATATCTCATCCTTCTCCATTGAAGAAACCGCTTTTGTTATGGTTTCTCCGTAAAGTGCTGCGCCGTCCTCACTCTTTTCGCGCGCTGCCGTAAAGCCTGTGTGTACGTCGCCGGGCATAACTGCGCTGACCTTGATTCCGAAGGGGCGAACCTCGTTTGAAAGCGCAAGCGTCAGGGAGTTTATTGCCGCCTTTGTCGCGGAATAGAATGCCTGAAATGGGATGGAGAGCGGTGCCGCAACCGAGCTGAGGTTTATTATTCGTGAGCCTGCGGTACGGCGCAGATAGGGAAGTGCCTCTTTGCAGCACAGGAAGGTGCCGAAAAAGTTAACGTCAAAGATGTGGTGCGCCTGCTCTGCACTTGTGAACTCAATAGCTCCCGAAATGCCCATTCCGGCGTTGTTGATGAGAAGGTCAATTCGTCCTTCCTTGTCAAAAATCGCTTTGAAGGCTTTCGGGATGTCCTCGGGATTTGTAATATCGGCCGTGATGTGGGTAACTCCGTTTTCGCTTTTTCCGCTGCGGCTGAGTTCATATACCGTGTAGCCTTTTTGGGTAAAAAGGCCTGCGGTGCTTTTCCCGATGCCGCTGCTGCCTCCGGTTATTACAACTACATTGCCCATTTGCTTCTCCCCAGAACCTCCTTGATTATATCCATCGCTTCGTCAAGAATAGCTTCAGTATGAGAAGCCATATAGCTCGTGCGGAGCAAGCATTCTGCGGGGGGAGTTGCTGGGGGTAGTACGGGATTGACGTAAACGCCCTCGTCGTAAAGCTCCTTGGCAATTCCAAGGGTACGGAATGCTTCATAAGTATAGATTGGAACTATGGGAGTCTTGCTCTCAAGATGCGCTATTCCACGCTTTGTCAGTCCGTCACGAACATATTGAGATACGTGGGCGAGGTTTGTGACAAGCTCGGGGTGTGCTTTTAGCTCACGCAGGGATGCGAGAGCGCAGGCACAGCTTGCGGGGGTCATCGATGCCGAGAAAATGAAGGGACGGGAGCTGTGGCGAACATAATCTGCCACCTGTGACGAGGAGGCCATATAACCGCCCAGACTTGCGAGTGATTTTGAGAATGTGCCCATGTAAATGTCGACTTCTTTTTCAAGCCCGAAATAGCTTGCAGTGCCGCGTCCGCCCTCGCCGATAACGCCCAGACCGTGTGCGTCGTCAACCATTGTGCGTGCGTTGTATTTTTTTGCAAGTCTTACAATTTCAGGTAGGTTTGCAATGTCACCGCCCATGCTGAAAACGCCGTCCGTTATAATCAGTATTCCGGAAGTTTCGGGAATGCTTTGAAGAAGGCGCTCCAGGTCTTCCATGTCGTTGTGCTTAAACCGAAGCATTTTTCCATAACTCAGCTTGCAGCCGTCGTAAATGCTGGCGTGGTTTTCCTTGTCACATACGACATAGTCGGTACGCCCTACAATGGCACTTATAATGCCCAGATTTGACTGGAAGCCTGTGGAGAAAGTGACCACATCTTCCTTGCGAAGAAAATCGGCAAGCTCGGCTTCAAGCTCGAGGTGCATTTTCAGCGTTCCGTTCAAAAAACGTGAACCGCTGCAGCCCGTGCCATATTTCTCAATAGCCTTTTTTCCGGCTTCTATGACATTGGGGTTTATTGTAAGACCCAAATAGTTGTTGGAACCGAGCATGATTCTGCGCTTGCCTTCCATGATAACCTCAATGTCCTGACGGGACTCAAGAGCGTGGAAATAGGGGTAAACGCCCTTCTCGCGCGCTTCGTCGGCAAGAGATTTATGCTCGCACTTTTCAAAAATATCCATTAAAATCCTCCTTAGTTAGGCTTTGTTTTGTCCTTGTCGATGATTGATGAAATTTCCTTGGAAATCTTCTGCGATAGTTTTTTAAGTACTGTGGTTTCTTCTTCGGAAAACTGTTTGGCAATGCTGGAAATGTCGGGTACCTGACTTCCGTAGTAGTCTCGAAATTTCTTGGTAACTACGAGGCGGCATTCGCGCTTGTCGCTTTCGCCTGATTCCTTGGTGATATAACCCTTTGCTACAAGGGCGTTGACCTTGTATGAAGCATTCGGCTGCGAGATTCCGATAAAGTCAGCAAATTCTCCGAGAGTGGGTTCACTCAGAAGATAAATAACTTCCGCCGAAAAAGCTTCCGTTGCGCTCAGGCTTCCAGGCTTTTCATTGATTGTTGCGAAAAGATTTTGGTAATGAGCAAGACGAAGGTAGCGGTAGATTTCTTCAAAGTCTGTTGGCATGAGTGCTCCTTTCATTTATATAAATATTTTTATATAAATAATTGAATACATAATACCACCGTCAACTCTCCATTGCAAGCAGAAAACTGAACAATGTTTTTTGAGAAAAAGGCGCAACATTGACAAAGTGCATAATGCGAAATGTGGGATTTGGGGTGGCGAACCTGTGCGATTATGAAAAAGTTTGCGGCTTTATGAGTTGTCACTAATATAAGAGGGATTTTGTGTATTAAAATTATGGCACAAGCGGGGTTTTAATCTGTAGAAAAACGTAGTATAATGAAAAAAATATATTACATTTATGGGGAATGAGCTTATGAAAAACGAAACGATATTGGTTCTCGATTTCGGCGGACAGTATAAGGAGCTGATTGCTTCGCGCGTCAGGCAGCTTTTGGTCTATTCGGAGATTAAGCCGGGTAACTTAAGCGCGGACGAAATTCGCAAGATTGCACCCATTGGTCTAATCCTTACAGGAGGGCCGAAAAGCGTTTACGGCGAGGATGCGCCGAAATGCGACCCGGAGATATTCTCGCTCGGAATTCCCGTGCTGGGAATTTGCTACGGTATGCAGCTCATGTGCCATACGCTCGGCGGTAACGTTACCCCAAGCTTGGGAGGAGGAGAATACGGCAGAATTCGTACAAAACTCCAGACCGGACATAAGCTTTTTGAGGGGCTTGCGGAAAACGCCATGACACTCATGAGCCACGGCGATATGGTCAAGGATTTGCCCGAGGGCTTTACACGGGTTGCGTCAACGGCGCATTGCAAAAATGCTGCCGGTATTTGCGAGGAACGCGGACTTTATGCGGTGCAGTTCCATCCCGAAGTCAAACATACTGACAGGGGAACCGAGGTTCTACGCAACTTCCTATATAATATTTGCAAAGCCAAGGGCGACTATAATATTGACGACTACCTTGAGTCTGCGGCTGCAGACATTAGGGCAAAGGTGGGGGACAAGGAGATTTTGCTAGCACTTTCAGGCGGTGTCGATTCGTCGGTCTGTGCGGCGCTCATCGAAAAAGCTGTTCCGGGCAAGCTCACCTGTGTGTTCGTTGACCACGGCCTTATGCGCAAAAATGAGGGCGACAAAATCGAAGAGATTTTTGGAAACAGACAGCTTCGCTTTATAAGAGCCAACGCTTCCGAAAGATTTCTGCGCGAGCTGAAAGGCGTTAGCGATTCCGAAAGAAAGCGCAAAATTATCGGAAAAGAGTTTGTCGAGGTATTTCAGGAGCAGGCAAAGCAGCTCGGCGACATTCCGTTTTTGGCTCAGGGCACGATTTACCCTGATGTCGTCGAATCCGGCGGCGGCACAACTGCAACAATTAAGAGCCACCACAATGTTGGTGGTCTGCCCGAAAATATCGGCTTTGAGGGGCTAATAGAGCCGCTCCGCGGACTTTTTAAAGACGAAGTCAGAGCGCTTGGAAGAAAGCTTGGACTTCCTGATGAGCTTGTAGATCGCCAGCCGTTCCCAGGCCCCGGTCTTGCCGTGCGAGTTTTGGGCGAAATCACACCCAAAAAGCTGGAAATTCTCCGTGAAGCAGACAGCATCGTCTGCGAGGAAATCGGAAAGATGAAGAACCCGCCCAGCCAGTATTTTGCAGTTTTGCCCGGCGTACGCTCTGTCGGCGTTGCGGGTGATGAGCGCAAATATGACGACGTAATAGCCGTCAGAGCCGTCATCACCACCGACTTTATGACTGCCGAGTACGCTCCGCTTTCACACAACCTGCTCTCTAGAATTTCGTCGAGGATTTCGAACGAGGTCAATGGCGCGGGACGCATAGTCTACGACATCAGCGGAAAACCACCAGCGACAGTTGAGTGGGAATGATGCCAGTGGATTTCCTCTAAAATATTGAACAAATATCGCCCTAAAAGTCTCGTATAGCAGACTTTTAGGGCGATGTTATTACTAATTTTGATATATTACTTTTCTAAAATAAGAATAATTGCTTAATTACATTTTTAAATTTGAAATTATTATTTACCAATGTGCGCTGTAAAAGCTGAGAGCGTGGAGAATATGTAGTTTGGAATATTTGGCACATAAGGCGGTTCAAACCAAAAATGTAAATGTCATTGTGTTTCGGGTTTTTCCGAGCTATAATTGAAACGAAGTAAATTTTAGTGTGGTAATTATGGAGAAAAAAGAGATAAAATTTAATGCTCCCCATGTTTTTGCAGTATTGCTTCTGTTAGTGCTGGTTTCAAGCCTTCTGACCTATTTAATTCCAGCGGGGGAATACCAGAGAGCAGAGGATGCCGTTAGCGGACTAACGGTTGTTGTGCCGGGTACCTACGCAAGTGTGGACGCCTCACCAGTGGCACCGTGGATGATTCCGTTGGAGCTTGTTAAGGCAGTAACAGCAGGAAGCGTTGCAAAGCTGATACTTTTTATTTTCATAATCGGTGGCTCGTTTGATATCATAATGCAAAGCGGCTGCATCGCGGCACTCTGCGGAAAGCTGATAGCTGTTTTCAAGAACAAGGGCATACTGATTGTGCCGGTTTTTATCGCGGTATTTTCAATTTTCGGCTTTACTATGGGGCTTACAACAGCTTCGATTGTGTTTGTCCCAATCGGAATAGCGATTGCTCGGGCGCTGGGCTTTGATACTATGACCGGAATGGCCATGGTCATGCTTGGAACAAATGCGGGTTTTGCTGCCGGTGTATTTAATCCTTTCAGTGTTGGGATTGCGCAGAACATTGCTGAGCTACCAATGTTTTCGGGTGCTTGGATACGTTGGTTGCTGCTGGTGTTTCTGCTTGTAGCAACCTGTATTTACGTGGTCAGATACGCAAAAAGGTCCACGGGCGAAAATCTCGCTTTAGCTTTGCCGAACGACGAACTTTGGCGTATGGCTCAGAATTCGGCGGGTACCGACAAAATGAGCCGAAGACAGTTAATGGTACTGATGATTTTCGCCGCAACTCTTGGCACGATTACATATGGAGTTTCCAGACTTGACTGGGATATTACAGAGCTTGGAATTGCTTTCTTGACTATGGGGGCGGTTGTCGGGCTTGCTGCAGGCTTCGGAATAAACAAAACCTGCGATACTTTTACCGCAGGCTGTAAGAAAATGATGAGTGGAGCTATTATCATCAGCATTGCTGCCACAATGCGGCAGGTGCTGTCGGACGGAAATATTCTGGATTCCATTACATATTCGATTACTAATACTATTTATAATTATCCTTCTTGGGCACAGCTTTTGGGTATGTTCTATGCCAACGCAGCAATTGATCCGCTGATTACCTCGGGGTCGGCTCATGCAGCAGTAGTAATGCCGATTATGGTGCCAATGGCGGATGCCTTGAGTATCAGCCGCCAGTCAGCCGTTTTTGCCTTTCAGCTTGGAGACGGGTTAGTAAATCTCACTTCTCCAATCTCAACCACGCTGACAAGCTGCCTTGCAGTTTCGGGAATTTCATATGGTAAATGGCTCAGGTTTTTCCTGCCGCTCGTCTTAATTTATATGATTATTGGAACAGGTTTCATAATTCTTGCCGCAGCAACCTGCTATTAAGTTAAACAAGCGTTTTGACCTGTGCTCCCTCGGACGATGAGTTCGGTCTTTACAACAATTTTGTGATGTTGGTCCGAATCACTTTCTCCCATAAAAGAAAGCGCAATGTTAAGCGCTTGACGCCCAACCTCTTCTTTTGGCAGAGTCAGCGTTGTCAACGAAATAAATGGAATCCTTCCTACAAACAAATCGTCATGCCCGATGACGGAAACCTCGCCCGGGATTTCAATATCATGCGATTTAAGCGTATCAATAACGCCTATTGCCATCAGGTCACTTGCGCACCAGATGGCGGTGGGCAGTTTGTTTTGCTCAATCAGGTGCTCAGTAATTGTTTTCCCGGCACTGAAAGTATCTGAGCTTTCGCCTTGACAGTACACACGCGGAGTTAAGCCGCGATTTTTCATAGCCGTTTCATAACCTTCGATTTTTTGAGTAATCGTAAGATTTTGAGGTTCGTATACGAAGAGTGCAATATCGCGGTGCCCCAAATCAGCAAGATGCTCTACTGCAAGCATACCACTGTGACGATAGTCGGCGACAATGCAGTTTTCTTCCTCGGTTCCGGTTTTTCCACCGATAAAAATAAGCGGGACAATACCATTGCATATTTCTTTTATGTGGGATATATCACTACTCACAGGAGAAATGATGAGTGCTCCGACACGATTTTCACACATGATTTTGCAAAACGATTTTTCAAGCTCAATACTGCGTCCACAGCTGCCAAGCAAGACTGAAAGCCCGCGTGAAGCGGCCTCGGCACTTATGGCGTTGAATACTTCGTTATAAATCGTATCGGCTCCCATAGCCGGAACAATCATGCCGATGCTGGTTGACTGTTTGGAGGAGAGACTACGGGCGTTTGCGTTCGGAACATAACCGATGTCCTTGGCAATCAGCCTTATTTTTTCGGTCATCGCGGCAGAAATATCAGGATATCCACGTAGTGCATGGGAAACGGTTACGTGGGATACTCCAGCAAGCTGAGCGATGGTTTTTATTGTCGGCTTTTTGTCCATACATTCTCCCGAACTGAAAACTGTGTTTGTCTAACAAAACCATAACAAGCGCTATAAATTGGTGAAATCATAAACAGAATTTACTCATATAATACCATATATTGCTTGACACAGCAATTGCAATTTGCTATCCTTATCAAAGTTACTTACACGTGTAAGTAATACCATATTATTTTGCTCGTGTCAATTGTAACGAATTTGTTTTAGGAGCGGTAATCTATGAAAAAGAAACTCATATCTATTGCTTTAACCCTTGTTCTATGTATTGGAATCATTCCGCCGACTGTATTGGCGGCTCGAGATTTATCGGTTCCTGAGCAGAAGGCTGCTGCCCTGAAAAGTCTTAGCCTTTTTCAGGGGGTATCAGAAAATGATTTCGCGTTGAATCGAGCGCCTACCCGCGCTGAAGCGTTAATAATGTTCGTTCGTATGATAGGCTCCGAAAATGTTGCAAAGAGCGGCAAGTGGAGCCATCCCTTTACAGATGTGCCTAATTGGGCGAGTGCATATGTGGGTTATGCCTATGTTATGGGTTATACCACTGGTGTTGAGAAAAAAGTATTTGGCACAAATGAGACTGCAAGCTCGGCGATGTATCTAACCTTCGTGCTACGCGCGCTGGGGTATTTGGATGGAGCAGACGGCGACTTCACTTATAACGACCCTTACACTTTGTCTAGAAGAATCGGACTTCTGACAAAGGACGTTGACGCCAACAACTTTCTGAGAGCGGATGTGGCGCTTATCTCGTGGAATGCACTATTCTTGCCTATGAACGGCGGAAATAAGGCTATGTCAGATTTACTTGTGATGTCCGGTGTGTTTACCCAGGCACAGTTTGACGCTGCGGTTGCGTCTGTCAAAAATGGTAGCTCGTCCAGCGGCTCAACCGTTGACGGAATTAAGATGGGTAAGTACATCTGCTATACCGATTCCAACAACTCTGCATATGACAAAGAATACAGTCCTTCAATAACACTAAACAGTGATACGACCTGCACTGTTTATGTGAATATGGGCGAAGGCATAGCAACAGGAAAAGGAACATGGAGCACAGAGGCTCTGGACACAGGCGAGATTGGACTTCATATCAAAATTTCCACAAAACAATGGTGTGATTCCTACGGTTATTCATTCATCTACTATAAAAATGCGCTGCTACTTAGTGACGGCTACATGGGAATAACGCCTGTCGATTCGGCATTTAAAATGTAAACAGATGTAAAACCATTACCGGCGTAATAATAGAGAGGTCTAATATATGAAAAATAAAATTTTGGCGTTTATGTTAGCAATAGTAATGGCTACCTGCCTGTTCCCATCAGGAGCACTTGGAGCCGATGAAACTTCAACTAAAAGTTACACCTGTATTTACGAAACCAGCGACGGCGGTATTAGTACAACTACAGAGATAACGCTTAATGTGGATTTTGGCAAAATGACAGGTAGCGCAAGCTTTGTCCGCACAGAAGCAAAGCTTACGTTCATGGGAAAAAACATTCCAACCGCTGACCAAAAGCGGCAATCGCTGATGAAGGAAGGCAGTGCCACCTTCACTGTGTCACCAAAAACAGACTCTGATCAGTTTTCTTACACGCTCGATGATTTTTTATGGAAAACAGAACCCTACATTTTAGGGGTAAAATACATAAATAAAGCTTATGAAGACGGGGTTCCCGTCAGCATCTATTTAACTAACGACCGTAAACACTATGCTGATTCAATGAGTATACAGTATCCAAGTGTAGGTGCTGTATCGGCTCCACGGTTTACGGAAGTTGAAAAAAAGTATGTCTTTGGGCAAGATAACTTTTCCTTCGCAAACTCATTCTCATCGTTTTACCCCTCGAATTCGGCATCCGTTCAAGGCCCTGGCATCGTATACCTCGGGGATAAGTCTCAAGCTGGCACAAACGGCTATTATATTAAACCTGACAGCTACAAAACAATGACGGACGGTCTTTCAAACAGCGAAATTGCGGCAGTAAATACAATGATGAACAAAGCGTTCTTCGGAAATTGCTTTGGTATGAGCGTAAGCTCAGGGCTCTTTTTCGACGGCAAGTTACAGCTTCCTCAGTTTGATAATTCGGTAAAAACAGTCTACGAACTTGGAAAGCCGCTGAATAACGCTACCCTAAGGGAAGCAATTGTTTATTATCAGCTTTCGCAACAGCTTGGAAATGTTGCGTCTGTCAAGCAGACAGCTGGTTGGGGAGAGACATCAAACAACCTTGGACTTATTAACACTCTAAAGGTTGATTTACCTTCGCCTGTTGTTTTCAACATTGTGATTGATAAAGATGGAAAGCTTAGCGGTCATGCGTTGCTCGCCTATGATATGAAGGATAGCGGTTCTGACTATGTCATCAGCGTTTATGATCCTAATAATCCGAATACCCCATTGACTCTCACCGTAAGCTCCGACGGGAAAAAAGCAGCCTTTGCTACGACCTATAAGGATGTCAGCATTGGTTACGCTATGAAGGCGTCATCAATCGTAAATAACACATCGTTCAATTCATCGCTTAAGCCCTGCAAGGTTCCAACGGGTGGTGCGGTTGTAACTGCAAACACCGGAACACTTACAATAAGCGCCGGTCAGGACACAGCGAAATTTGTCAACGGGAAAAAGGTTAGCGGCAAGCTGAATGCGATTTGTTTGGGACCTTCCAACGAAACTGGAGAAGAGACAGAGGTTCTCTTTTTGATGAACCCACTAACGGGAAAAGGACCGGTGCTCAACTATCGTGTCAGCGGGATACGATCCTTTAAAGAAAACAACTTGAAAATTCAGGCTCGCTTTGCTGCGGACAATGGAGAATCGTTTGTTTCGGTACAAAGTGAAAACGATTGCGATTTGAACATGAATACCAACGGAACAATTGAAGCTAAACAGACTTCGGCAAAAAAAATGCAGGTTTCATATGCTTCTGACAAAACGAAGGGCAAATTGTTTGGAACCACGGTATGCGTCGTCGGCACCGGTATTACCTTGGTTTCTAGCACAGGCGGAACAACTGTAAAACCGGACAGCAACGCAAAGGTCAAGATTGAACTGAGTGGTGCTACAGAAGCTGTGAGCTTTAACGATGTAGACATTTCAAAAACTGGCGCAGATATAAAAACTGCCGGCAATAATGTAACCATTACGGACAGCGACAGCGGTAAAACGCTGGCAACAAGTGTTGCGTCCGAAAATTCAAGCGAATACCTAAAAGGCTTTGCTCCCACGAAAGAATATAATAATGGTCAGTTTTCGGATGTCGGCAGTGGTGCTTGGTACGATGAGAGCATTAAAATGGCATATCAACTCGGCATTATAAACGGAAACGGAAATGGCAAATTCGACCCCGACGGCAAAATAACGACATCTCAGGCGATAAAGATGGCGTGTGTTCTCCGCAGCACCTATGCCGGAGATAATGCCGACTTTTCAAACGGAAACCCGTGGTATAAGCCGTATGTTGACTACGCTATTAAAAACGGTATTATTATGGTAGATCAATTTGTAAATTTCGATAGCTATGCAACAAGAGCGGAGATGGCGGCAATTTTTGCAAACGGAGTTCCTGCTTCGGAGCTTAGTTCTATAAACAATGTTAAGGCCTTGCTGGATGTCTCGGAGTCCGCTACCTACGGTAGCCAGATTTTTCTGCTCTACAGAGCTGGAGTGCTGACAGGCAACGACGCGAAGGGAACCTTCACACCTTCGGAGAATATCTCCCGCGCTCAGGCCGCCGCGATTATTACGAGAATTGCTGTGGTTAGTCAGAGACGTGAACTGTCATTCTAGAGTTCTTCCTAAAGCTTTCAATATGCCGCCACGGTGTTGTCGTTTGACTCCATAAATTTTGACAGCGAAAATAAGTAATGAGAAAATTGATAATAGAGATAATAGAATTACTCATAACACGACAAATTACCAGTTACAAATTACTAATAACTGAGTGGGAATAAATCCAGTGGTTTACCACTAAAATAAGAGCAAAACAACCCCGAAAGTCCTGGTTTCACAAGGCTTTCGGGGTTTCTATTTTCCGATGACTCTATTTTACTTGCTAAATCGTTTTTTGCGTTGATGACTCTGCTTTATTTTTATCTTAAGTTATCTGGTATTTGAGGATAATATTTGCAAATAGCACGGCGTACTTCAATGAGAAGAACGCCGTTTTGGGATTTAAAGAATACGAATGGCCTAATTATTTCCATATACTTTATAAAAAACAGACAAAAACGGATAAATATTGACAAAATTCGATAAATTTTATAATATACATAGTTAAATACTAGATTAATATATTAAGCTTTTTATATTAATCTAGTATTTAACTCCTTTTGATAAAAAAATACAAATTAACACAAACCATATAAATTAGTTTAGATAAATGTCGCCTTTATCTTTTGGGTGTAAAATTAATTCTTTCAAAATAAAAGTCTCTGACTTTAGGACTTCCGATTTAACCTTATGTTTACTTTTAACATTATTCGATAGAGTAGGTGCAAATTGTGAATACTTTTATTTTATTATCATGAAAGGTGAAACATGAAGGAAATATTAGTTAATTATTCAGTTCTTTTTTTATCAGTACTAATTAATATGATAATATTAATTCACTTATTTGTAAAAAAATCATATAAAAACGTACCTAGTATGAAAATTTTCATATTTTACTTGTTTACTCAATTTATATACATTTTCATTTGTTTTGCTATATTGAATTCAAAATCATATGACTTCAGTTTATTGCTTTTTAAGTTGTTAGTAATCAGTGCTATAATAACGACATATTCGTGGACAATATTTGGGTTTAAATATGTTGTAAAATGGAAAAATAATACTCTGGCTACAGTAATTCGCTTCATTTTTCTTTGTATATTTATTTCAATTATTATATTACTAACAAACAATATTCATAATCTTTGTATAGTAGGTTTTGAATGGGGATTAACGCAAGAAAATATATCTGTTTTTTCAGTTAAACTTGGAAAGTACTTTAGATATATTGTTAATCTTCAAATAATTCTATCATTTATCAATATGGCATTATATTTCCGAGGGTTTTTGAAAGGAACAAAAATACATCGTAATATATTTGGTATAGTTTTCTATGCCTCATTATTGAAAACATTGAGTTGGACTTATACGCTTTATTCCACCGAAATATCTTCAGATTCTTTATTTGTGGTTAATTTAGTAATACTGATTATGAATTCATTATATTTGTATGGAATGCTGCGTTTTAAAATGTTTGATACAGTTTTACTTGCATATGATCTTGTATTTGATTATACAGATGAAGCATTTATTTTATTTGATAAAACAGGTAGGGTAATTGATTTTAATAATTTAGTTACATATATCTACCCGGAAACACACATTTCTACTAAGATGACTTTGGATTCGTTTATAAGTGCTCATTCAGAGCTTAGTGGTATTCAGAACGAAAGCATCGTCCAATACATGTTGAATGTTGACCAAAAAATAAAGTACTATTACGCAAAGATCGACATAATATTTTATAGTGACGAGATTCCAATTGGGAAACTATTAAAAATAAGCGATATTACTGTTTATGTTGAATATAATAAAAAAATGGAAAAAATCGCAAATAAAGCAATCAGTAAAGCGGAAGCCAATGAGATATCATTTCTGCAAGCACAGATTAAGCCACACTTCCTTTATAATACATTAAGTGCTATTTCGTCATTAATTTTACAAGAACCTGATACAGCAAAAGAGTTGATAGCCGATTTAAGTGATTTTTTACGAGAGAGCTATTTCTTTGATAATTCAACTGAGTTTGTTCCGATAAAGGAAGAAATTGAAACCATTGAAACTTTCGTCAGAATTGAAGAAGCTAGATTCAGAGATAGATTCAATTTCAAATTTACATATGAGAAAATACCTGAAAATTATATACCTAGATTAACTATTCAACCTCTAGTCGAGAATGCAATTAAGCATGGCTTAATGAATAAAGAGGGTGGAGGGTATGTTGAATTATGCCTTTACGAGAAGGATAGCGAAATATATATTGAAGTTTCTGACGACGGCTTAGGAATGGACCCTGAATACATTTCGCGAATACTAACACGAAATGATGATGAACATGGAATAGGCCTCGCAAATATAGATAGACGATTAAAAAAGCACTATGGAAAAGGTCTAATAATAAAAAGCAAAAAAGGTGAAGGGACTTCAGTGTCCTTTAGCATTCCTAATACTTTATAACAAGCTTGAGGGTGATGAAATGGTTCCGACAATTGTAATCGATGATGAGATACACAATTTAAATGAGTTATGTAGGCTTATAAATGAGACGGAATTTATGTCCGTCAAAGGAAGATATCAAAGCCCTCTGAAGGCTTTGGACGAAATTGGAAATATTTCTCCACAAGTAGCTTTTGTGGATATAGACCTTCCTGAAATGGACGGAATAACTTTTGCGGATAGAGTACTTGAGCTTAATCCAAGTGTTCTTATAGTATTTGTAACAGCATATAATCAATATGCGATTCAAGCTTTTGAAATCAATGCTTTGGATTATATAATGAAACCAATTAGTGTTAAACGCTTTGATATTATGGTTAAAAGAATACGACAGCAGCTTGACATAAAAGCAATGTCTGCTGGTTCTAAATTGACCGTTAATATGTTTGGAAAATTAGATGTTAAAATTGGAGATGAACCAATTTTATGGAAGAGATCGACTGCAGAAGAAGTCTTTGCTTATCTGATGGTAAATTACGGAAGCTTTGTACATAAAGAATCAATAATAGAAAGCATATTGCCTGATTATGAGTTTTCAGCTGCTTTATCAATTTTGAAAACATCCATATGCAGAATAAGAAGCGTTTTTTCTTCGCTTCATGATGATGTGAAAATCGTATATTCGGGTGGAAGATATTGCCTTAAATTTGGAAATGAAATAGACAGCGACTATATTGAGGTGTGCAAAGCAATATCAAACTATCGAATTGATAGTTCAACATATGAGGTAATTGAGAATGCTTGTAATCTATATGGAGATGGCCTTCTAACTCAGCAAGGATATATTTGGAGTATAGAAAAAGATGAGCAACTACGTAAAAGTCTTATAAATGCTATGGATGAAATAGCGCAACAATATAACTCTCAAGGAAATGACAATGCGTATATAAAAGCACTAAGAATTTTAATTAAACTAGAGCCATACTCTGAGCAAAGTAATTTTGCATTATTAGAAAGACTTGAGAAAATAGGGGAGATTCAACAATTAGTAATGCATTATAAATGGCTGGAAAAAGTTTTGGCAGAAGAATATGAAATTATACCAGGCAAACGAATAAACGAAAAATTCTCTAAATATATAAAAAAGAGTTAATCTAAAAACCGGCAGCTATTAAAACAGCTTGCCGGTTTTTTGTGATTAAAGCCTGCCGCTTATTAGAAATAAAAAAAGTAGCTAAATTATCGAAAAATTAAAGATAAAAACTTTAGTTTTTCGACAAATATCGATTGAATATGTATGGTAGAACATTCCTTGTAATAAGTAAGTTAAGAAAGGGATAATCAATATGTATTTATTTAAACAAACCGGACACATAAAAAGTACCATGATAATAATATCGTTTTTAGGAATTCTAACCGGAATATATCCAGCATACAATTCTAACGTGATAACAGTGAATAATCCCCAATATGCTGCCCAATTAGGCAGTACATCTGTTATGAGTAATACTGAGACTGTAGCCGACATCAATGAGGAAATCTATGATTGCAAATACTATGATGAACTGTTTAAAACTGTTCGAGAACAATTACTGGCTAGAAATATGATCTTTACAGTGAAATATACCGGGGATAATTCGGAAAAAGTGCTAAATACTGAAACATTTATGAACTTCTTAGACAAAATATTTTTATATAATGATCCAGATTCTAGCTCGGATTATGACTATTTAAGGCTGAGCTGGACAAGTACTCACCTATCTATCGAAGAAAAAGAGGGTTATACTTATTATAAGTTTTCCTTTGGATACTTAACTTCAGCTTCAGAGGAGAAAGAAATTGATAAGAAAATCGATGAAACACTCAAAAAGCTAAATCTGAAAGATGCGGATAACTACAAGAAAATAGACGCGGTAAATCGTTATATTGTAGATAGTGTTTCTTATGACAAATCAATGCAGAATAAATCAGCTTATACGGCTATAGTAAAAGGCTCAACGATATGCCGTGGATATGTTTTGTTAGCATACAAATTGCTTTATAAGCTTGATGTGCCTGTGAAAATCATAACAGGAAAAGGGAGCGGACAGCCGCATACATGGCTTATAGTTAAAATCAATGATTATTGGTATAACCTTGATATTACTTGGAACGATCAAACACGTTCCAATAACTTCTTTTTGAAATGCGATAAGGATTTTTATTTCCACAAAGAAGATGATTTGTTTAAGTCAGAAACATTTATCAAGGACTATCCTAAAGCTGAATATTCGTATGTCAAGTAATTTATAAAATGGCTAGACCTACAATGTTAATGGAAAAGAAGTCACCGACTTAGTTGGTGGCTTCTTTTTTATGATGTTTAGTATCCAAAGCGCTCGTTTGTTATTTTCCTGTTACTATCCTGTCATTTTCCTGTCAGTGCGATAATGTATGATTGTGTCGAAATTAGAAGTAATGTGTTGTCTGATGATACGGAACTAAAGAATGGGGGGAGAAAAATGAAAAAACGATTAATTAGAATTCACCTTAATTTTGCTAGTAATGTGACTTGTGGTTACGATTAATGACAAAGGACTCCCTTAAACGATTAATTACTGCCGATAACGATCGTAAATACTCCGAAGTTGTTATTCACCACTGCAGTAAACAAAATTACGATTGGAGTGAATCAATATGTCAAAAAGGTTAAACAAAATAGTGTCATTTTTTCTGTCGCTTGTTTTTATGGCCTCTGTAAGTGTTTTTGAGATACCTATAGAAGCATATGCAATCGATGTCCTGACATTGTCGGCGGTGACTGACCAGACGACCTATTCAGCATCAGCGACATCGGTAGTCGTGGATGTGTATTTGTCGAAAGGAATCGATGCAATCAATTCCTCAGGTATAAATGCATATTCATATAAGCTTAACTATGACTCAGCGATTTTTAATGCCCCCACGTTTTCTGCGGACAAAGCGGAATATAAGGGCGTGGGAAACCACGGCACGCTCACCTGCGATACATCAGATGAAGGCGTGATAACTGTAGAGGGAGAAGACATCACGGGAGACAGCCCGCTTGTCGATTCCAGTGCAGTTCTGGTGGATGACGATGACCAGATAAATCTCGGTACTCTGACATTTACCTTTAAAACCGCCCCAGCTACTGCCAGCCCATACAATTTCACATTTGAAACCGCAGAGGCTGCAACCCACTTCGATTTCGTGAGCGGAGGAAAGAAGGCTTATTTCGGAGCAACCGATTCACTTGCTCTCGCTGGCACGTCGATAACTTTTGCCGCTGATACCGTTGCGGCTCCGACTGCGAGCGTTGCCGCAGGTGCGGTGGGAAAAGGAGCAACCGTAACTCTGAGCTCAGCAACTGATGGAGCGACAATCTATTACACTACCGACGGAACAGAGCCTACCGTCAACTCAACCGCCTATTCAAGCGCAATCACTATCAGTAGCGCAATGACGATTAAGGCGATAGCAGCAAAGACGGGCTTAACTACGAGCAGTGTTTCGAGCTATGCATATACGATTGCGACGCACACAGTTACATATTCAGCTAACGGTGCGACGGAAGGGACAGTACCAACTGATAGCGTAAACTATGAATCAGGCTCGGAAGCTACTGTTCTGGATAACACAGGAGGTCTGTTGCAGACAGTAGAAACCGAAACTAATTCCTTCGTGTGCTGGAATACCTCTTCCGACGGGACAGGAGATAGCTATTATTCGGGAGATAAGATAAGCATTTCCTCCGATGTTACGCTATATGCACAGTTCTCCTCTACAATGCCTATGCTTGGCGCATCGGCACCATTTACGGTGAGCTACGATGCAAACGGTGCGACGGGCGGAACTGCGCCAACAGATGCAACAGCTTATGCATCCAACGCATCAGCGACTGTACTGGACAACACAGGAAGTCTAGCCAAAACAGGTTATACGTTCTCTGGCTGGAGTACATCGAGCACCGCAACAGAAGCAAGCTATATTGCGGGCAGTACCATTACAATGACAGACAATGTAACATTGTATGCTGTGTGGATTCCGTTTACCTACACATCGGAAGGCGCGCAAATCACCATAACCGGCTTTACAGGTACCGACACTGTTGTAACCGTTCCGGCAACTGTCGCAACTCTTCCAGTAAAAGTGATAGGTGATAATGCGTTTAAAGACAAAACAACTATAACATCAGTAGCATTGCCAAACGGTATTATAACTGTAGGTAAATACGCGTTTCAAGGTTGTAGCGCACTGACAAGCGTTAATATCCCATCAAGCGTAACGTCTTTAGGGGAGGGAGCGTTTTATCTGTGTACAAAGCTGCCAAGCATAGTTGTTCCATCAAGCGTAACGTCTTTAGGTGCGGGTGCATTCTCGAATTGCACAGCACTGACAAGCGTAAATATCCCGTCAAGTGTAACGGCCATAAACATGTATACGTTTGATAAATGCACATCACTCACAAGTATTACGATACCGTCAAGTGTAACGGTCTTAGGTGAGGGTGTGTTTCGAGACTGCTCAGCACTGAAAAGCATAGATATCCCGTCAGGCGTGACGAACATACCGAAAGTTGTGTTTCAACATTGCGCAGCACTGACAAGCGTAAATATACCGTACGGTGTGACGTTCATAGACGATACAGCTTTTGTTCTGTGCTATTCACTGACAAGAGTAACGATACCGTCAAGCGTGACGTATATAGGTAGATATGCGTTTAGTGGGGATAGCAAGCTTACCACGGCAATATTCAAGGGCAACGCTCCAGTCTTCGGACTTAACGTGTTTTATAACGTAGCATCAGACTTTAAAATTTTATATTACAAATCAAAAGAACTGGGAACAGTCAACTGGAGCACCCCGACATGGAGCGGCTATGCGGCTTATCCGTTGAATGTTGTTTATGATGCTAACGGCGGCACAGAAGATGTACCGATAGACAACACTATTTATTCTAACGGTGATACGGTGACCGTTTCTTTCAGTCCTTTACCAACTAGAACAGGCTACACCTTCGAAGGGTGGGCAACGAGCGAGTCGGCAACAAGCGCGGAATATTCCTCAAGTGGTGTAACGACCTTCACGAAGGGAGCGGAGGACGTGACGCTGTACGCAGTATGGACACTGCTGCCGACATACGCAGTAAGCTATAACGCAAACGGCGGAACGGGCGGAACTGCGCCGACAGATTCAACAGCTTATGCTTTCAACGCATCAGCGACTGTACTGGACAACACCGGAAGCCTTGTTAAAACAGGCTATACGTTCTCTGGCTGGAGCACTACGAGCACCTCAACAGAAGCAAGCTATATTGCGGGCAGTACTATTACAATGACAGACAATGTGACACTGTTCGCGGTTTGGGTTCCATTTACCTACACATCGGATGGTACACAAATTACAATTACCGGCTTTACAGGCACCGAAACTGTTGTAACCGTTCCGGCAACTGTCGCAATCCTTCCTGTAAAAGTGATAGGTGATAATGCGTTTAAAGACAAAACAACTATAACATCAGTAGCATTGCCAAACGGTATTATAACTGTAGGTAAATACGCGTTTCAAGGTTGTAGCGCACTGACAAGCGTTAATATCCCATCAAGCGTAACGTCTTTAGGGGAGGGAGCGTTTTATCTGTGTACAAAGCTGCCAAGCATAGTTGTTCCATCAAGCGTAACGTCTTTAGGTGCGGGTGCATTCTCGAATTGCACAGCACTGACAAGCGTAAATATCCCGTCAAGTGTAACGGCCATAAACATGTATACGTTTGATAATTGTACATCACTGGCAAGCATTACAATCCCGTCAAGTGTAACGATCTTAGGTGAGGGCGTGTTTCGACTTTGCACAGCACTGACAAGCATAGATATCCCGTCAGGAGTGACGAGCATACCGAAAGTTGGGTTTCAAAATTGCTATGCACTGAAAAGCGCCAATATCCAGTCAGGAGTGACGAGCATAAGCGATCGAGCGTTTTATCTGTGCACAGCACTGACAAGCATAAATATACCGTCAAGCGTGGTGTCTATAGGTGACAGTGTGTTTTACGGCTGCAACGCACTGAAAAACGCAAATATTCCGTCAAGCGTAACGTCCTTAGGCGGGGGTGCATTCACAAACTGCACAGTATTGGAAAGCATAACTATCCCATCAAGCGTAATTTCTATAGGCGCAATTACATTCGCCAATTGCAAAGCACTGAAAAGCATAACCATCCCATCAAGCGTAACATCTATAGGTTTTCAAGCGTTTAGTGGGGATAGCAATCTTGCTACGGCAATGTTCGAAGGCAACGCACCGACAATTTTCTATAATAAGGTGTTTGATGGTACAGCATCAGGCTTCAAAATTCTTTACTACTCTTCAAAAACATTAGGAGAGGTAAACTGGAGCACACCTACCTGGAACGGCTATGCGGCTTATCCGTTATGCACTGTGACTTATGATGCCAACGGAGGCACAGGCCGTGTGCCGATAGACAGCGCTATTTATTCCAACGGCGATACAGTGACCGTTTCTTTCGGTCCTACGCCGACAAGGACAGGCTATACGTTTGCAGGCTGGGCTACAACCGCTGGCGCAACTAGTGCAGCCTACACCTCGAGCGGAACCACGACTTTCGCAATGGGCTCAGCGCCTGTAACCCTGTATGCGGTATGGACAGCACTGCCGACATACGCAGTAGCATATAACAGCAACGGCTCAACCTCGGGTGCCGTGCCGACCGACATCGCTTCACCGTATCTGGCTGGAGCTAATGTAACGGTGCTCGGAAACACAGGAACACTTGCAAGACCAGGCTACACGTTTGCGGGGTGGAACACAGCAGCAGACGGCAGCGGAACTCCCTATGCGGCAGGTGCAACCTTCGCAATGGGAACTGCGCCTGCAACCCTGTATGCGGCGTGGACAGCCCTGCCAACATACGCGGTAACCTATAACGCAAACGGTGCAACCTCGGGCAGCGTACCGACAGACAGCGCTTCGCCGTATCTGGATGGCGCAACGGTAACAGTACTGGGCAACACCGGAAGCCTTGCGAGAACTGGCTATACCTTTGCGGGGTGGAACACAGCAGCAGACGGCAGCGGAACCCCCTATGCAGCGGGTGCGACCTTCACGATAGGAGCAGCGCCTGTAACCCTCTACGCACAGTGGGCGTTATTAAAGATGACCTATAACGCGAATGGCGCGACGGGCGGAACTGCTCCTGTAGATTCAACCGGCTATAGTTACGGCGCATCAGCAACTGTTTTTGACAATACGGGAAGTCTTGTCAAAACAGGCTATACGTTCTCTGGCTGGAGCACCTCGAGCACCGCAACAGAAGCAACGTATATTGCGGGAAGAACCATTACAGTAACAGACAATGTGACGCTGTATGCGGTGTGGATTCCTTTCACCTATACATCGGACGGCACGCAAATTACAATCACCGGCTATATAGGCACGGATACTGTAGTAACAGTTCCTGCAACAGTAGCCACCCTTCCTGTAAAAGTGATAGGAAATAATGCGTTTCAAGGCAAATGGGCTATAACATCAATATCACTGCCTAACGATATTATATCAATAGGAGCTTATGCATTCAATAATTGTAGAGCACTGCAAAGCGTCAATATACCATCAGGCGTAACGGCTATAAATGAGTATACGTTTGCGGACTGCCATTCACTGAGTAGCATAACGATACCATCAGGCGTAACATTCTTGGGTGACTACGCATTCTCAAGCTGCCCCTCACTGAAAAGCATAGATATCCCGTCAGGTGTGACGAACATAAACGGGGGTACGTTTTTGGGTTGCACATCACTAACAAGCTTGACGATACCGTCGGGCGTGACATCTATAGGTAATTATGCAATTCAGTATTGCACATCACTGACAAGCATAACGATACCGGCAAGCGTGACATCTATAGGTATTCATGCGTTCTCCTGGGATGGCAATCTTTCTACGGTAATGTTCGAAGGAAATGCTCCGACAACATTCGGGGATAGCGTGTTCTATAATACAGCAGCAAACTTCAAGATTCTCTACTACTATTCAAAAACAGTAGGAACAGTAAATTGGAACACACCCACATGGAATGGCTACACGGCTTACCCGTTATGCCCTGTGACATATGATGCCAACGGCGGCACAGGCAGTGTTCCGACAGACAGCGCACTGTATTCCAACGGCGATACGGTAACGGTTTCGTCTAATCCAGGTCCAACTAGAGTAGGCTACACGTTTGCAGGCTGGAACACAGCAGCAGACGGCAGTGGAACTCCCTATGCGGCAGGTGCGACCTTCGCAATGGGAACAGCGCCTGTAACCCTGTATGCAGCATGGACAGCACTAATTCCATCGCTGACATTTACAGGAGCAAGCGGATTTTGGCAAACAACATTTACTGACGGCGGGACAACATACGATTTAATTCGATATGGTAACAATACGTTTCTAACAGCCAATGATTTCGTGACGGCAATGAACATTACAAATGGCTATGTTGAAGTATATGACAAAAGTGGGAACCTGCTAAGGAGTACAAAGAGCGGCTCAACAGCAACATCGTCGACAGTAGTAGTCTCAACCGGCGGTACAATTCGTCTGTGCGACAGCTATGATGCGGTGGTCAAGACGTACGGATTAGTAATGAAAGGAGACATAAATGGAGACGGCTTTACACTGGGAAATGATGTTATATTCATCAAGCGAATAGTAGCGGGTACTTATTCTGCAAGTACTTATGAAAAGGCCGCGGCAGATACCACGGGAGACGGATTCATACTGGGAACTGATGCAATACTTCTGAAAAGATATATTGCCGTACCTTCAACCGCCACAGTAGATCAAACAAAATAGAATGAATAGAAGGAGAGGCATTAACAATGAAACAAAGACTAAATAGGTTGCTATCCATATTCCTATCACTGCTAATTATTGTAGCATTATTTCCGACTCATGCGCTTGCGGCATCAACACCCTCTGATTGTAAATTCATACTGAAAGTATCTAGCGCATCGGATACTACGCCTGGAGACATTGTTTCAGTTGCAAAGGGAGAAAAATTCTTTGTTGATGTTTATATAAGTAATGCAGTAACACCGACAGATACCGATGGATTTGTTTATGGACTTTACGCCGTATCCTATGATGCAGGAAAGTTCTCAATAGGGACTACATCTGGGACTGACTATATAATGGGTAATGACGCAGTTTCGGGATGGTCAGTCTTTGACATAGGCGATACTGAAAACGGAGCCTCATCATTTATTCAAGCAAAAGTAGGAGATGCTTCTTACGGTGATATTAGATTGACTACGGTTGGAACAACTGAGTATCACATGTTAAGGTATGTGTTTACTGCGCTCGCGACTACAGCGGTGGATACATATGATTTTTCGTTCCTCCCATCAATAGGTGGTCCAACTGGTCAGCTATATACGCAAATAGGAACTTATAACTTTAATATGTTTGCAATTGATGCTACACATGGCGCAACTACATTTGCTGCGACAGCTGTGAATGCAAAAGTAACAGTAACCGAGGCTACCTATACGGTAACATATAACAGCAACGGCTCAACCTCAGGCAACGTGCCGACTGATGGCGCTTCACCGTATCTGGCTGGAGCAACGGTAACGGTTCTGGGCAACACGGAAACGCCCGCCCTTGCGAAAACAGGCTGCACCTTCGCAGGCTGGAACACAGCAGCAGACGGAAGCGGCACTGCATATGCAGCGGGTTCAACCTTCACAATGGGCAGCGCAGCAGTAACCCTGTATGCACAATGGACAGCACTGCCGACATACGCGGTAACATATAACGGCAACGGCTCAACCTCAGGCAATGTTCCGACTGATAGCTCTTCACCGTATCTTGCAGGAGCTAATGTAACGGTGCTCGGAAACACAGGAACACTTGCAAGACCAGGCTACTCGTTTGCGGGTTGGAACACAGCAGCAGACGGAAGCGGCACTGCATATGCAGCGGGTTCAACCTTCACAATGGGCAGCGCAGCAGTAACCCTGTATGCACAATGGACAGCACTGCCGACATACGCGGTAACATATAACGGCAACGGCTCAACCTCAGGCAATGTTCCGACTGATAGCTCTTCACCGTATCTTGCAGGAGCTAATGTAACGGTGCTCGGAAACACAGGAACACTTGCAAGACCAGGCTACTCGTTTGCGGGTTGGAACACAGCAGCAGACGGCAGCGGCACTGCATATGCAGCGGGTGCGACCTTCCCGATGGGAGCTGCAGCGGTGACACTGTACGCACAATGGACAGCGCTACCAACCTACGCAGTAACATATAACAGCAACGGCTCAACCTCAGGCAACGTGCCGACTGATGGCGCTTCACCGTATCTGGCTGGAGCAACGGTAACGGTTCTGGGCAACACGGAAACGCCCGCCCTTGCGAAAACAGGCTGCACCTTCGCAGGCTGGAACACAGCAGCAGACGGAAGCGGCACTGCATATGCAGCGGGTTCAACCTTCACAATGGGCAGCGCAGCAGTAACCCTGTATGCACAATGGACAGCGCTACCAACCTACGCGGTAACATATAATGGTAACGGTTCAACCTCAGGCACGATACCGACCGACATCGCTTCACCGTATCTGGTGGGAGCAACAGTGACGGTACTGGGCAACACGGGAACTCTGGCAAGAACAGGCTACACCTTTGCGGGCTGGAACACGGCTGCAAACGGCAGTGGGACAAGCTATGCAGCCGGAGCGACATTCCCGATGGGAACCGCAGCAGTGACGCTGTACGCACAGTGGATGGCAACAAGTCCTGGCGGAGGCGGTGGTGGTGGTTCAGTTAGCACCAAATATACTGTTACTTACGACGGAAATACTAATACTTCAGGAACAGTTCCTAAATCTGAAAGCTATGATTCAAACGTTACTGTAACAGTAAGTGATAATACAGGAAGCCTTACAAAAGACGGCTATAAATTTACTGGTTGGAATACAAAAGCAGACGGAAGCGGAACGTTCTATGCAGCAGGTAAAACATTTGTGGTAGGATCTTCTAATATAATTCTTTATGCGGTTTGGAGTTCAAGCATATCTTATAACAATGAGGATTGGGCAAGTGCTGGTCAGAATAACTACATAATTGCATTTGACAAAGCAACAGGTAAAATTCTGCCGATGAGTCTATATGACGAGAAGGCCGGATGTGTAGTTTATAAAACAAAGAACAGTTCGCAGTTCCAGGCAAAATACAATTTCATCAACCTCAGTGACATAAACGAAGACTACTGGGCAAGCGAATATATTTGGTTTATGGCTTCCAGAGATATAATTAACGGTATGGGAGACGGTACCTATCGGCCAGGGAACAATGTTACAAGAGCTCAGTTTGTGAAGATTCTAGCTTCAATGGTAGATGGAATTGATGTAAGTGCATATAGCTCAACTGGGTTTTCCGATGTTATAAGCGGCCAATGGTATGAAAACTATGTCAATTGGGCTGTCACTTGCGGAATAGTCGAAGGTTATGGCAATGGATGCTTTGGTCCTAATGATGAATTAACACGCGAACAGATGTGCTGTATCATTGAAAGATTCATAACTTATCTAAATTATAACTTGCAAACAAGCAGTGGCATAAATCCATATGCAGATCAGAGCAGCATTAATAATTGGGCTAGTGAAGCTGTGAAAAAGCTCCAAGGTTCCGGATTAATTAACGGAAAAACAAATAATATGTTTGATCCTCAAGGTAGAACTACGAGAGCTGAGGCTGCGACAATCGTTTGTAGATTGCTTAGGGCTATGATGAGCAATATGGAAATTAGCGGTAAAATTGAATGGATATCATAGTTTCAATGTAAATCGACTTTTGTTGTGTAATTTGGCTATACGGCTAGGAAAGATGATTTTACTCTTAGCCGTATAACTGAAAGGTACGACACCTTGACAAGGAGGTTGTTAAGAATGATAAATAACGCCTATATATATCAACAGCTAAATAGAGAGGGGGTTAAACACTCTCGTGTAGGATTTAGATATTTGATGGAACTATTAAGGCTTATGGATGAAAATCCTTATGAAAAAAAGAACTTATATGATTATTATGATGAGATAGCGAAAGCATATGATGTTAAGCCTGCTAGCGTAGAGCGGGCAATCCGATATTCAATTGCTGAATCGGGTAAAACTAGCAAGGAATTCATTCTGCAAACATATAGAGAAATGCTTTATAAAGAAAACTGATTAAAAAAGCCGCAGCCACGAAGAAAAGTAGCTGCGGCTATTATTATTTAGAATGGCAACGAGCCTCTTTGTTAATAGCTATATAAGCTAGATAATCTTTGATTCAACGGGTTTCTTGACTCCATTTTGACTCCATTTTGACTCCAATAAATCTGACAGCGAAAATAAGTAATGAGAAAATTGATAATACGGATAACAAAAATACTCAAAAACACGGCAAATCACCAGTTACACGTTATTAATAATTGAGTGGGAGTGAGGCCGGTGGCTTTCCACTAATAAATAAAACAAAAATCGCCCTAAAAGTCTTGAATTCAAAGATTTTTAGGGCGATTTTATTATTATATCCCCACATATAGGTTTCGACTAAAAGAATAATTGCGCTTTCTATAATACATTACAACCAGACAGAAACATTAATAAACGCAAATGATTACCTTCAATAGTTTACTTGGAAGCGATTGCTGAAAAATGGTTGTCATAACAAATTGGCTTGATATAGTACATTGACAAAATATAGCATACACGATATAGTATAAGACAAATCATATATTTTTAATAAAATTTGAGGTAGAAAATGTCACTTGAGAATGGTATTCTTGGCTTTTTGTCGATAAAGCCTCAGTCTGGCTATGACATCAAAAAGCTTTTCGACTTCTCTACGGCTTACTTCTGGCCTGCTGATCAGGCACAGATATACAGGGCGTTAAAAAAGCTGGTGGAGGACTGCTCTGTTGAACTGCCAACGCAGGAGCAGGGTAAAACGGTAGATAGAAAGGTCTATTCAATTACTGAAAAAGGGCGTCATGTCCTGCATGATTGGATAGCAAATCCTGAGGGGTCGGACTTTATTTCGCGGTTGCCATTTTTAGTTAAACTGTTTTTTTCCAGTGCCTTAAGCCAAGAGGAGCAGCTTACTTTTCTTGACGAACAATTGAGAGTAAACGATGAATTGATTCAAAAGCTCAAGGATAATTACGAAGAGAATGGAGATTTATTTGCAGAAATCGCGGGGCTTCTCGAAGGCGACAGGAGGTTGGATTCGGCAACCTACGCCTGTAGGTGGGGGATTCTGCGCGGTGAGGCATATGGGAAACTTCTTGAGGAAATAAAAGCGGAAATATTACAAAAAAAGAGCAATTTTGAATAAGCATTAATTTAAAATGGCGAAGTACAGATTCGAAAGGGGTATTCAAATGAAAAATAAATTATTAAAAAAATCCATGGCGATTTTTATGACTCTGGCGATGGTGCTAAGCCTTATGCCCACGATGACGATTTTTGCGAGTGCGGCAGCGGGAAATCATTTAAAAAAAGCAGCGCTCTATGCTACTGATTGGACAGATGTGACAGACTGGGTTGACGGTACAATAGAGCCTGGGTTTGAACCGTACAGTGTCAGCGACGGCTCTCTTTACACTATTATGGCAAGTTCTGGAGAAATTCACTATAGAAGTTTAAACAATCCCGCTGTGTGGAGCGACCTTGCGGAGCGGCTTTATGCCCCCTGTGCTTCTATACCCAATGGATATCAGCCGCTGGGTGTAGCGTGGCTTCCATATATAATAAACCCATTAAACGGCTACGTAATGCGTCAATCTGATGATGGCAGTGGATCATATAATTCCGAGGGTATTGATTTCTATTTTAAAGTATCTTTACCTGCAGGCTACTCTCCTCTCGGATGCTATCAAAACCAAGCCGCATCGTATCCAGCCATAGTCACAAAAAATAATTCTACGGGACAAATATGCCAGAGACTCATGACGGAGAACGGTTATGGCAGTGATATGGGAACATTTCCCTCCATTCCTTCTGGCTATACATATGCTGGTCTCGGTTATGATTCAGGTACAAGCAAATTATACATGTACGCATTCGGCAGTGATGTCGTTGCGCCATCCATCACCAACGCCACTTACAACGCCCTCACCAATGTCCTAACGGTTACCGGAACCAATATGAGCACAGGCGCTAATGCTATCAACACGAGCAAGCTCACGCTGAAGGGCGAAGGTGGAAGCACCTATACGCTTACCAGCTCCAGCGTCACTGCCAGCAGCGCTACCTCGTTTTCTGTTACGCTGAACGCTGCAGACCAGCTTAATGTCGAAGGGCTACTGAATAAAAATGGCACAAGCCCAGTAAGCGGTATGGCCTACAATCTTGCAGGTGCGACTGGCTGGGATTCAACGCAAACCACCTCAGCCGATCTGACAGAAAATGCAATTGTTGTTAATAGCGTGCAAGTTCCGACGATTACTTCTGTAGCCTACGATGCCGCAACAGCTGTCTTGACCGTGACCGGCACAAATATGGTAAAACAATCCGGCGCGGCGAATGATATAGACGTTTCTAAGCTGAGCTTGAGGGGCGAGGGCTCAGATGTATATACTCTGACAACCCCCAGTGTCGAAATAACATCGGCCATCGAGTTCGCTGTTACGTTGAATGCAACCGACATAGCGGCAGTCAAAATTATATTTAATGCAAACGGCTTAAGCTCAACGGGTGGTACTGCATTTAATCTTGCGGCGGCGGATGATTGGAACAGCACTATTGCCGATTCAGGCATTTCGGATGCCACTAACGCAGTTACAGTCAGTAATGTTACCCTGCCTTCGGCGGTTACGAGTGCGGCAAACGGTGTTGGTTCGACAGCCGCGACGCTCAACGGCACAGTCAATGCCAATGGAGCCAGCACGACGGTAACCTTCGAATACGGCACATCCACAGCCTACGGTTCGACCGTGACGGCGGCGCAAAGCCCGGTTACGGGAACGAATGCAACATCGGTGACCGCCGCACTGTCGGGACTTACCCCAAACACGACTTATCATTACAGAGTTAAGGGCGTTAACACGGCTGGAACAACCAACGGCTCTGACCAGATATTTACAACCCCTGCCATTGCACCGACAGTGGCAACAGTTGCGGCAAGCAGTGTGAGCTCGACAGCCGCGACGCTCAACGGCACAGTCAATGCCAATGGAGCCAGCACGACGGTAACCTTCGAATACGGCACATCCACAGCCTACGGTTCGACCGTGACGGCGGCGCAAAGCCCGGTTACGGGAACGAATGCAACATCGGTGACCGCCGCACTGTCGGGACTTACCCCAAACACGACCTATTACTACAGAGTTAACGGCGTTAACACGGCGGGAACAACCAATGGAACTCGACTGTCGTTTACGACCTCACCGATAGCTTCGACGGCCACGACCGTTGCCGCAAGTAGTGTTGCCTCAACAACGGCAACGCTGAACGGTACTATCAACGCCAACAACGCGAGTACGACGGTAACGTTTGAATATGGCACAACAACAAGCTACGGTAGCAATATAACCGCAACGCAAAGCCCAGTCACGGGAACAAACGCGACCTCGGTGACCGCAGTGCTGACAGGCCTTACCCCGAACACGACATATTATTACAGAGTTAAGGGCGTCAATACCGCAGGAACAACCTATGGAGCTCAACTGATGTTTACGGCCCAAGGAATTGCGCCCACCGTTACCACGCAAGCTGTGAGCTTGATTTCTACCACTATCGCCACCGGGAATGGAAATCTAACCAGCTTAGGAGTACCAAACCCAACTGCCCACGGCGTTTGCTGGAACACAACAGGAACACCGACCACATCGGGCAGCAAAGTGGATAATGGCGGGAAAACGGAAACCGGAGCTTTTACCGCTTCCATGACCGGCTTAACTCCAAATACCACCTATTATGTCAGAGCGTATGCCACAGGTTGGGGCGGAACTGTCTATGGCGATCAGGTGAGTTTTAAAACGGATGCGTTAGCTCTGGGTGTTTCTTCAAGTGCGCAGTCTTTTATCAAAACAGGAGCTTCGGCAGATATAAGTGTTACCTCAAATACCGCGTGGACAGCATCATCCGATCAACCTTGGCTGACGGTTAGCCCAAATGTGGAAACTACAGGCAATGCAACTCTTACCTTAACCGCAGCGGCAAATGGCACAGTCACAGATCGTACTGCAACAGTGACCGTTTCTGCAGCGGGTGTAACATCGCAGACAATTACGGTAACACAATCTGGCAAAACTCCGTTAACAATTACGAATCCAACCTTAACAACAAGTAAAGTATACGACGGAACACAAAGCGCCACTGTAACTATCGGATCTTTATCAGGTGTAAGTGTCAGTGACACAGGAAATGTAACTATAACAGGAACGGCTACTTATGATACAAAAGATGTCGGAACAAGCAAAACAATCACAGTACATTACACACTTGATGGAACCGCCAAAGACAACTATGACGTTCCCGCAGATTATGTTGTACATACCGGCGAGATAACTGTAAAAGCAATCACCGTCACTGCTGATGCAAGTCAGATCAAAGTATACGGCGAAGCAGATCCGGCCTTTACCTACACTGTCAGTCCGTCGCTTGTTACAGGCGATTCCTTTACCGGAGTACTGGCAAGAGCGGCGGGAACCGGTTTTGGCACCTACGCAATAAATCAGGGCACTCTTTCAGCCGGGACAAACTACAGCATAAGCTTTGTGAGCAGAGATTTCAGCATTACCGCAAAGCCTATCACAGTCACTGCTGACGCAAGCCAGACCAAAGTATATGGCGAAGCAGATCCGGCCTTTACCTACACTGTCAGTCCAGCGCTAGTTACAGGCGATTCCTTTACCGGAGTACTGGCAAGAGCGGCGGGAACCGGTTTTGGCGCCTACGCAATAAATCAGGGCACCCTTTCAGCCGGGACAAACTACAGCATAAGCTTTGTAAGCAGAGATTTCAGCATTACCGCGAAGTCTATAACAGTCACTGCTGATGCTAGTCAGACCAAAGTATACGGCGAAGCAGACCCGGCCTTTACCTACGGCGTCAGTCCGGCGCTTGTTACAGGCGATTCCTTTAGCGGAGCACTGGCAAGAACGGCGGGAGAAAATGTTGTCGGAACTTATGCTATTAACCAGGGAACTCTAACAGCAGGTGCTAACTACACCATCGCCTTTGCTCCAGCCAATTTCAGTATTACCGCCAAACCGGTTACAATAACGGTAACTGCGGGACAAAGCAAGATATACGGCAGTGCAGACCCGACCTATACATATAGCGTGAGCCCATCCCTCATTACCGGAGATTCTCTTGAGGGAGCACTTAGCAGAACGGCGGGCGGCAGTGTTGGCTCTTATGCAATTAATATTGGAACTCTTGCAAACACGAATTACAGTATTAGCTTTGTGGGAGCGGATTTCAGCATAGTGGCCCTAGCCGCTCCAACCGGTCTATCAGCAACATCAGGAAACGAGAGCATATCCTTAAGCTGGTCTGCCGTTACGGGGGCCACAGGTTATAAAATTTATAAGAGTACAAGCACGGGCTCATTTGTAAGTCCTGCCATTTCAACGGTAACGGGGACAACATACGCTGTGGCTGGGCTTACCAACGGTACGAAATATTATTTTATAGTAACAGCTTACAATGCTGACGGAGAAAGCACTAATTCTACTGAAGTTAATTCTACTCCAAACGCCATAATTAGCGGTGGTTCAACTACCACAACAAAACCCGTAGCCGTGGAAGTCAACGGACAGAAGCAGGACGCGGGAACTTCAAGCACCACTACCAATACCGGTGGACAGAGCGTAACGACGGTCAAGGTTGACGACACAAAGCTTGATAAGATACTTGAGAGCAGCGGCGAAAAGCCGATAGTAACATTACCGAGTTCAGGTTCAGATGTAACTGTTGGTGAGCTTAACGGTCAGACTGTCAAAAACATGGAGAACAAGGAAGCAACACTCGAAATTAAGACCGACAGCGTGACCTACACACTGCCTGCGTCTGAGATAAACATCGATGATGTGTCGTCACAGATGGGCTCCTCGGTCAAACTCCAGGACATCAAGGTAAGCGTAAGCATAGCCGCGCCGTCTGCAGACACGGTTAGAATAGTTGAGAACACGGCGAACAAGGGCAACTATCAGTTGGTTGTGAAGCCTGTAGAGTTCACGATTACCTGCACCAGCGGCAACAAGACAGTCGATGTATCAAAGTTCAACGGCTATGTTGAAAGAACGGTTGCTATACCGGACGGCATTGACCCGAGCAAGATAACCACAGGTATTGTCTTGAATTCTGACGGAACCTTCAGCCATGTTCCGACACAGATAGTCACGATAGGCGGCAAGTACTATGCAAAGATAAACAGCCTTACGAACAGCACATACTCGGTTATCTATAACCCCATAACCTTTGCTGATGTGGCAAACCACTGGGCGAAGGCAGCAATCAATGACATGGGCTCCAGAATGGTTGTGACCGGTGTTGGAAGCAGCACCTACGAGCCTGACAGAAGCATTACAAGAGCAGAGTTCGCAGCAGTTGTCGTGCGCGCATTGGGCTTGCAGAAGGGGACAACTGAGAGCGCCTTCGGTGACGTAACGCTGACGGATTGGTTCAACGGCTATGTCGACACCGCCACGGCATATAGTTTGATTAAAGGCTATGACAGCACAAGTTACGGTCCAAATGACACGATAACACGTGAGCAGGCTATGGCAATCATCGCGAGAGCGATGAAGCTTACGGATTTGAGCGTAAGCCTCACAGACAGCGAGGTGAGCACGCTTCTGGCTAAGTACACTGACGGAGCAGCGGTTTCGGACTATGCGAAAACGAGCGCAGCAATCTGCCTGAAGAGCGGAGTCGTAACGGGCTCAAGTGCAACCACACTTTCGCCCAAGGCTTATGTGACCCGTGCAGAGGTCGCAGTCATGGTACAGCGCCTGCTGCAAAAGTCTGGGCTTATCTAAAGACAAAGCAAAACAACACCATAACCCAAATTGAAAAGCACAGGTAGGGGAAACCCTGCCTGTGCTTAATTAATTGCTTGTGTTTATGCGCAAATAACGGATACGACTGACTCCATTTTGACTCCAAAAATTCTGACAGCGAAAATAAAGTACGAGAAAAATGATAATAAGGATAATAATAACACTCAAAAACACGAGAAAACATCAGTTACACATTACTAATAATTGAGTGGGAATGAGGCCGGTGGGTTATCACAAAAAATTTGAATAAAACGGCCCCGAAAGTCTTGTAAAATCAAGAATTTCGGGGTTGATTTATTACTTCAAAATTATTCACACATGAGGGAAGAATTATTCAACCCCGTACTTAGAGGTTAATAATGGTTTATACCAAAGTATGTCTTTATAAACTTAGAAAAAATGCACCACATCAGGGACATAAAGAACTAGAAGATTGAGGTATCCAATATTAAAGCATCTCTTTTTTCTTTTTTATAAGTGCCTCAAGTTCATTTATGGTTTCCATGTTGATTTCTTCGCTGTTAATGAGAGAGACGAATAGATTACACATTGCAAGTTTTTTGTCCTTGGCAAAGGAGGTGTTTTGCTTCACCTGCGTTAACGAATACTCTTCTGGCGTTAATGCCGCTTTAAATATACGGCTGTATGTCCGCCCTGATCTGACCATGCCATCAACAATTACAGCACCCTTATCCAACATACTGGTCAGAATGAGATGTATGGATGTATTTACCCAAGACTTGTCCTTAAAAAGCTCATTAATTTCAACGGCTGTCAATCCGCGATTTTCGGACCATAAAAGCGATAATACATCGTACTCACTTTTTGATAGGGAATTCAAAATATCACCTTCTTCCAACGAAAGTATTTTACAGCAATAAGCACCAAATGTCAATATTAAACATAACAGCATTTAAATAACGATTACTGATTGACTATAATGGTATATAGTGGTAATGTGGTTATAGTAGAAGCATAACGGTTATAGTGAATCGTCAATGATAATGTAAGGCAGGTGAATCCAATGACTCAATAAAAGCAACAAATACAAAGCATCTTATATTACAAATTAAAAGGAGTATTAAAAATGAAAAAATTGATAAGCGCATTTCTTTGCACAGCATTATTAGTAACATCTGCGCCTGTTGCTTTTGCAAGCGCACCCGAAAATGACAACGATACTGTAACAATGATACCTACAAACGAAGTTACTAGCCTTGCTATAAATGAATCGTTTGTTCTTGATGATGGAGCCGTACTTACCAGAATTCCATACGATGAATATGTCAGAGAAACAGCAACATATAATGGTGTAACAGAAAAAGAAGTAATCGATAGTGAACCTGCTCGCGCACAATGGGACGGCGGCGGCTCTTATTACTATGGCTACGAAAAGACACAGGCATTGGATAGCAACGGTTGGTTTAACGCGACCCTAGTAGCTACATTGCGACTATATGCCTACCATGGTTATGGGCAAATAGAAGGCATATCTGATATTAAAACAAGAATTGCATCAGGCCTATATTTATGTAAGTGGGAGCATGATGGATCGACTAGCACTCCAGCTGAAAATGGCAGTGGCTATCCTTGTGGGAGTATAGATATTGCGGGTAATGGCCATTTTTATTTTGACGTCTCTCTTAATTATAATCAGCAGCAAACAGTGGAAGGTTGTGGATTCACAGCTGGTGGAGCCGCTGGCGTTTATTGGACATCTAGAGAAATGTTTATATTCGGTACTTACCGCTGCTATTCTATTCCACAAGCTTAAGGTTGTTAATTTTTTCATAGGCTTCATGTATACCGGAAGATCACTTCCGGTATACATGTGTTATAGTCAAAAAGAAGTTTCAAGTCAGTTAAGTGCTTTTTAGGGGGATGATAGTCTGAAAAAATACCTTGTTATATCAGTTGTTTTGCTGTTATTAATTGCAACTTCCTTTTTTATTTTTTATAAAGACAGAGTTACAAAAGAAGGCATTTCTAATGATAGAAGGATTATTACTGATGATGGGGGCTCCTTGAAAAAATATAATTTTGAAGCAAATGACTACATTTTATTAAAAGATGGCGCCAGACTAATTAAAATCTCCTATGATGATTATTTGAAAATAATTGCTGAAAATCGATGTATTACTTATGATGAAGCAAAGGATATAGACAAATTAAAAGAAGGTTTGTCAGATGGTAGAGAGTTTTCCTACTACAAGTACATAAAGGTGTTTGGATTAGATGGAACTCTTGAGTGTAAATATCAAGCTCAATTAGAAGCAACAATTAAACTATATAGTAATAATTCGTTTACCCAAATAGAAAATGTATCTTCAATAAAAACTAGTTTGGTTTCTGCCCCGTTAAATTGCGAGTGGGTCCAAACGTCTGTGGATTGTTACCCCGGTATTGATAGCGAAGAATATCCTATAGAAGAAGTCCTCTTAGCGGGTAGCGGCTATTTTAAAATCGAGTACAAATCGCTGTTAGGCATAACACCGATATGGACTTCTGATAATTTATTTATGACAAGCAATCTCAATACAGCTAGCATCGAAGTAGATTCTTGAAACACCCTATCTAATATTGCGCGATTAACCATATCATAAAACAAACATTTAAGAAGGTATCCAAACCTTCTTAAAAGGCTATGCTACTAAATTCGCATAGCCTCTTTTCTTCTCCATAGTCTTGGTTGCCATGGGCTTTGATACTCTTTCACCTAATATCGACATATGAAAAAGAAGTAATGTCCTGTTGTGGATAAGCGAATTTGTAACACAGCAGTCTAATTTGGTTTGAAGAATATCTGACCTCAAAGGGCGTCGGATAATTGTTATGGGAAAAGCAGACGGTTGACTAAACCATGAGGTTCAGACTTCAAAAATTTTGACAGCGAAAAGAAACCATGCTAATATTGAGAATATGGATAGTAAAATCGCGCAAAAGCACAAGAAATCATCAGTAACACGCCATCAAGAATTGAGTTGGAATAAATTCGAAAATCGCTGAAAAACTCGAAATTGCTTGGGATTCAGCGATTTGAAATTAGCTGCTGAACGGAGGAAAAAGCATGGAGTGGAGCAAGATTTACGATCAGTCTAGTCAGCCGTCATTGGACGACGTTAACGATTTCATACACAGCGAGCTTTGGCAGGAACTGAATTCTCTATTACAGGAGACATATCACGTTAAGCCTGCGATGTCATATAGCAAATGCTCGGCGCAGCCAGGCTGGAACGTTAAGTACAAAAAAGGCGCAAAGTCCCTTTGCACACTATACCCGATGGATGGCTTCTTCATTGCACTCGTCACAATCGGGAACAAGGAAACCAATGAAGTCGAACTGACGCTGTCTTCATTCTCGGACTACACCCAAAGACTGTATCAGAGAACCCCATTTTCCTGCGGAGGACGCTGGCTGATGATAAACGTCACAGATAAGGCTGTTTTAGACGATGTGGTGAATTTGGTGAATATTAGGGTAAAGGCAAAATAACAAATATTATAAGAGTACCGATCATCGTCTGAATAGATAATGCTCGGTACTTTTTTGACCACACAAGTGACGATAAATACGAACTCCATTACATTTGGGCTTGATGAAGTTCGTGTTTTTCGGTTGGGTTCTATACAGAGCTATAGCAAAGAATAAATCCTACTGGAATTTAGTTAAAAATACCATATGGGTTTTGATTATAGGCTATTCTTTAATCACATTTGTTCAAAATTTTCCATATAATATGGCAAACGTTACAAACAACTATAATGTCATAAATGTTATTGACTTATTGAAAAAGACTGTTATAATTGGCTTATAGAGATTGTGCAATATACATACAATTGCATAAAATAGAGAGTATGAATTTAGCAGTATTATACATTAGTCGAAACAACACAACATTTTTATTTGGGAGGAAGTATTGGATATGGATAAATACAACGAACTGATCAAATCACTTGAAAACTATAGGGACGTACCGAATGAAAGTGGGCATACGGTAATTAAACAAACCGCCGAAGCAATTGAGGCGTTACAATACGAAATAGATGAAAAACAGAAGCTTCTTGATGAGGCTCTGGATAACTTGTCAAGATGCAGTGACTGTAAATACTGTGCTAACATTGGACAGTGCAGCAATCACAGTATAGAGCGCAATTTGGCTTATGGCGGTTGCGGCAGATGGCAATGGAGCGGAGCAAAGAAGGTTGAAAAAGCTAGTTAAGGGGAGTCTCCTCCGATTCTCTTTTAAAACTAATTTTAATGAGCAATAATTTTCCTGAACGTAAAACCTAACGGCGGGGGTATCGTTATGATACCTCCGCTGTTGGATTTATTGGGAAATATCCTCAAAATGGATGAAAAATCCGAACTTCAACACCCAATAGGATGATGGAGTTCGGACTCTTTATGTCTGGAGTAACAATGAAAAAAAGATTTTGTGAATTAAACTGGATGTTTTCACTTTTTCCGTTCTGTTCCTGCAAAGTGTTTACGTTTTTTTATTGTATCCCATAATCATCTGAAGTATGATGTTGTCCTTTACATATTCATGTATGTATGCATCAAAAACAATCACAATAAAGCAAAGAAATATGACATAGCTTTTCACCTGATGAAGCTATGTCTTTGCTTTGGCTGGAGCGCAATTATAGGACTTGGGAAAACACAGTAATTTCAATTATTTGCAGGCAATCGTGGAGCAGAATTTACATCTGCAAATTCACATGATTACAAACACAATCATATTTATAAATGAAGTGTTTTTCTGCAAATTATGTTAAGGAGAACTAGTGATGTCGAATTCGAACATTGTTCCTGATGAACCACCAATGATACAGTGCGCAAGGAACTTTATTCACGTCCCGCTGTGCTATCAAGAAACCGAATATACTTGTGGAGTAGCGTGTATACAATCAATATTGGCAAGATATGGCATGTACTACAGGCAAAGCGCTTTAGCTGACGTCCTGCATTCTCAGCCGATTTTAGGCACTGACTATAAGAGCATCCTATACTTTTCGGAATTGCTTGGACTAAATGCTAAGATTGAAGAAAACATGAGCATTGAAGACATTAAAAATTATATCGATGCAGGGATAGCCCCAATACTTATTGCTCAAGCATGGCGTCTGGAAGATGATATTGAATATTCCCTGGACTGGAAAAACGCACATTATATTATTGCTTGTGGTTACTATGACAATGGTATTTATGCGATGGACCCCAATATACTTGGCAATTATGCCTATTTGCCATATTCCGAATTAAGGACGCGATGGCATGCGGTTGATAAAGACGAAGCTCGCCACATCAGGAGCGGTTTGATTATAGAAAATGAGAATTACCCGATAATTTATAAACCAGAAAAAATTAAATATATTAGATAGGGAAGTCGGAGAGCCGCGCCCTGGACGGTTTAGCCTATCAAAGAAGCCTATCGCTGACTCAGTGTGATTTTGCTGCCGGTGCGGCAGGAGTTTACCCTGCGGAAGTTTCAACCCGATTTCCGATCAGTGCCGAAATCGGTAGAATATCATTAAATACGGAGTAAAACAACAGATATACCCACATTTTACGTTATACATACGCGATTTCAAAACAGGCTCAGCCATTTTATGACTGAGCCTGTTTGCGTTGTTCTTATCTACAAGGTGTTCCTATGAGGTCTTAGGGGAAGCACCTTGCCACAGAGAGCATAACCGCTTGCTTATGTAAGGCGGCTGCTTATCTGATTTTGGAGCTTGCTAAAGCCGAAAGAGTAGCCCTCGGTATAGCTTACAGCTCGCCGCAATTGGCAAGCAGTTCTGCCCAGTTACGGTCGACCTCGGCTTGAGCCTGCTCAATCATCCATTCGTTGCCGGGCTTGAACATATGAGCAAAGCGACCCTGCATCTTCAGATACTCGGTGATAGGCAGCTTGTTCTTTGGCTTGTAATTCAGAATATATTTACCCTCAATTACCTCGTAAAGCGGCCATACGCAGGTTTCCACAGCCATCTTCGTAACCTGCATCAGCTTCTCGGTGGGATAGCGCCAGCCACGGGGGCAGGGAGCCATGATGTTCAGGAAGGCGGCGCCGGGAGTGTAGATTGCCGTGTGCGATTTCTCGGAGATGTCCTTGAAATTGCCGAAAAAGGTGGTCTGAGCAACATAGGGGATGTTGTGCGCAACCATGATTTTTGTTAAATTCTTCTTGTTCTGAGTTTTGCCCGGAATTACGGAGCCAACGGGAGTTGTGGTGGTGTCGGCAAAGTGTGGCGTGGAGGAGGAACGCTGAATACCAGTGTTCATATAGGCTTCGTTGTCATAGCATACATATACCATGTCGTGGTTACGTTCCATGGCACCGCTCAGACTCTGGAAGCCGATGTCATATGTTCCACCGTCACCGCCGAAGGCGATAAACTTATATGTGTCATCCAGCTTGCCACGCTTTTTGAGAGCCCTGTATGCCATTTCTACGCCAGAAATGGTTGCGGCAGCATTTTCAAATGCGTTGTGAATGAAACTTTCTTTCCAGGACGTATACGGATACATGAAGGTGGAAACCTCCAGACAGGAGGTTGCCGAGCAGACGACTGCCTTATCCTCTGGCTCAAGAGCACGCAGTACCGTACGAACTGCAATGGGGGAACCGCAGCCTGCGCACATTCTGTGACCGCCGGACAGGCGCTCTTCTTTCATGATGTTTTCTTTCAGATTGTAGCTCATCTTTCGTTTCCTCCCTTATTCGCGAACGTCAAGATAGCGATAGGTCTCGCCTGTTTCGCCACTTGCTGTGATTTTTTCCAGCTCCGCGAACACGCGCTGGATGCTTTCCACGCGTACATCGCGACCACCCAGACCGTAAATGTAATTGATGCCTTTGGGTGCGCTGATGCCGTTGGCATACAGACCTGCGCAGACCTCGGCAAAGATTGGTCCGCAGTGGGCGTTGAAGCTATCATCTTTGTCCATTGCTGCGAACGACTTCACGTTTTTCAACGCCTCGGCAATTTCTGCGGCAGGGAATGGGCGGAAGGAACGAATCTTAATGAGACCCACTTTTTTGCCTTGCTTGCGCAACTCGGTGATTGTTTCCTTTGCTGTGCCGGCGGAGGAACCGATGATGATAATTGCTTCGTCGGCGTCGTCCATCATGTACTTCTCTATTAAATCGTAGTTTCGGCCGGTTAACTGACCGAATTCCTTACTGACATTCTTGATGACTTCTTTGGCGTCAATCATTGCCTGTGCCTGCTGACGTTTGCATTCCATGTAATACGCGGGAGTTGCATAAGCACCGACTGCCATCGGGTTTTTACGACCCAACAGAGCATTATCAGGATTATATTCGCCCACAAAGTTTTTAACTATATCATCCTCTAACAGCTCAATGTTTTCAATGGCGTGGGAAGTGATGAATCCGTCTTGGCAAATCATAACGGGAAGGCTGACTGCCTCACCGATACGCATAGCCATGAGGTAGTTGTCGTATGTTTCCTGATTGTCCTCGGCGAAAATCATAATCCAGCCTGCGTCGCGTACGCCCATTGCGTCGGAGTGATCGTTGTTTATGTTGATCGGGCCGCTCAGCGCGCGGCAGGAAACTGCCAAGGTGATAGGCAGACGGTCGGAAGCCGCGACATACAGCATCTCGGTCATATAGCAAAGACCGCAGGAGGACGTGGCGCTGACTGCACGGCAACCGGCAGCCTGAGCACCGATGCAGGTGGACATGGCACTGTGCTCACTCTCAACGAGAATAAACTCTGTATCGACCTGACCGTTGTCAACATAAGTGGAAAAGTATTGCGGAATCTCGGTGGATGGTGTAATTGGGAACGCACCCATCACATCGGGATTAATCTGCTTCATTGCGAAGGCAATGGCCTCATTGCCTGAAAGTCTTTCTCTAATTCCCATCGTGCCGTTCCTCCTATTTCTCTTCTCTGACCATTTCAATCGCTTTGAATGGGCACACATCAGCACAAATGCCGCATCCCTTGCAGAAGAAATAATCGAAATCGCCGCGCTTGCCGTCCTTGTTCACCGGAATGGACATATCCGGACAAACGGGAACGCACAGTAGGCACTGCTTGCATTTGTCTTCAAGCAGAATTGGGCGTATGGTGCGCCAATCTCCAGTTTCGATTGTTTCGGAGGTAGCACCTTCATAAATATTGCAACCGGGAGTGATGTCTCTCCACTTGACGTCTGGCGTCATTTCACTTGCTTTCCAGCTCATCCTATCTGTACCTCCTCCAAAGAACGCTTCAGCGCTTTCATATTACCTTCAATAACCTGTGGCTTGCTTGCAAACTTGTGTTTGAAGGATGCCTCCATGTCTTTAACGAATTCGTCCACATCGACAACGCCGGAAACCTTGACAATGGCAGCCAGCATGGGTGTGTTAGGGAAGTTTTTCCCCAACTCCTCTTCGGAAATCTTTCCAGCGTCGATGCTGTACACGCGACACTTGTGGCCTTTCAGATACGGTCGCAGCTCATCAGGGGTTTTGGAACTGTTGATGACAATTGCGCCGTCTTCCTTCAGTCCCGCAGTCACGTCGACAGAGGCAAGCAGTGTTTCATCCACCACGACAACATAATCAGGGAAGTAGATGTTTGAATGTACCGTACTCCGCACGGAACTGATCCGGTTGTAAGCCGTAATGGGTGCTCCCATGCGCTCCGGACCGTATTCGGGGAAGCCCTGAACGAACTTTCCGGTGTTGAATGCCGCGTCCGCCAATAGTAGCGACGCTGTCTTCGCACCCTGCCCGCCGCGGCCGTGCCAGCGGATTTCTACAATATCTTCCATTTAGAATCCTCCTTATATATATGTTTGAGAATCTACAGTTGGTTTGAGCCGCTGATTCTGTGCGTACCGGTTTCTATTTTCTCTTTACCAGTCGTGACAACCAACGACGCAGACCTTCACAATTCTCAACAAAACCACAACAAAAACTCAAAAATCCGCGAGCAATAGCTCCACACCATCGACTTTCAAGTGTATAAATGAGTGGGGCGAGCCTTAGATTGTGTGTTAAACAGCAGTTTCTACTATCATAATGCTTTTTTCGACAAAAATCAATTGCTCAGATTATAAAAAAAGAACACACAAATTCATGGAAAACAACAAAACACGGCATCAACTGCCACAAATTGGTCAAACTTGCAAAAAAGTCAGAAAGAAAAACAAAATCGTGCAAAAGTGAAAACTGCCTAGATTTGGCACCTTTATACCAAATCTAGGCAGTTTTTTTGTAAAATCCTGTTAATGTGCTTAAAATGCTCGCTCAGAACGGTCTGTAGCGCGAAATGGCCATGTGGGAGTGGTTGGCGCTCGTTTTGTTCAATCAGGCAAAAACAAGCAGCTATTATCACAAGAAGCAACAAACATATCGACATCATGCGCAAAAATCGAAGGTCATTTTAATACAAAATGCGGGATTTTGACTTTGGATGAAGTTTTGTGTTGATATCTGCTGAATTATGCAGTATTATTTTGATATCGAGAGATTTGCGAAAAATGCGTATATTCGTTATCGAATGTAGCGCTGTTGGAAAGGTTTGGCTAAGTATGAATCCGATTGGTGTTGGAGTTTGGACTTACGGTACGTGTAGCGATCGTTATGTCGGTGATGGTTACAAAGAGAAAATGTCACTGCTGGAACGCATTGAACATATCGGCGCCATGCCGGACGCAAAGGCGATAGAGATTACATATCCCAACGATATAAATAGTACCAATTACGAGCAGTACAAGCCCCTACTTGACAAAAACGACCTGTCGATATGCGCGATCGGTGTGGATCTTGCGTGTGACCGTGAGTGGAAAACCGGTTCTTTTTCTTCCCCTGTGCAGGAAATCAGAGATAAGACGATTGCTCTTGTAAAAGAGGCCATGGATTTTGCCGCTTCCATTGACTGCGGAATAATTAACCTCTGGCTGGGACAAGATGGCTTCGATTATCTTTTTCAGGTGGACTATGTTCAAGCACGAAATAATCTGGTGAATGGGATTCGTGAATGTGCAGACCACAACCCATCCGTCCGATTGGGGATTGAATATAAACTTTCCGAGCCGCGCCTGAAGTGTATGGTTGATACCGCGGGTACTGCGCTGTCAATTTGCCAAAGCGTCGGACGCGATAACGTGGGTGTTACTATGGATGTGGGGCACTCCCTTATGGCAAAGGAGAACCCTGCTGAGGTAGCGGCAATCCTGCTGTCGCAGAACAGACTCTTTCACTTACATTTAAATGACAATTACCTTATGGCTGATGATGATATGCCTACCGGAAGCGTTCATTTTCTGCACTTCATGGAGCTTTTCTACTGGCTAAAGCGTTGCGGCTACCAGGGATGGTATTCGTTAGATATGTATCCTTATCGCGATGATCCTGATGAGGCTGTTCGTAGCTCTATTCGCTTTATTCGAGGAATGGAACGTTTCGTGGACGATAAACTTGGCGATATCCGTTTTTCCGACGAATTGAATGACGTTCCAAGCAATGTACTGAACAATCTGTTCAGTAAGATTTTTGATTGAAGAAAACGCAGCATAAAGTGACAAGGTGCTCCGTAGGACGATTACTTGTCGCCACGGCTGCAATTGCATATGGCAGACAGTTTTGCAGGTGCGAAAACGTGTGCAAACAAAAAAATATCTACAGAATAAATATAGAAAACAAGGGGGGCGCATCGAATGGATGCAAAACGGCTGCAAGAACTCGATCTTCAGGCAGCGAAAATGAGAAAAATTGCGCTTAGGGCTCGGCAAAACGCGGATTCCGGTCACATTGGAGGTTCATATTCCATTGTTGAAATCCTAACGGCCCTATATTTTGAAAAAATGCGCATAGATCCAGCGAATCCACATTGGGAAGACCGCGATCGTTTTATACTCTCAAAAGGACATTGCACTCCAGCCGCATATTCGGCGCTTGCGTGCAGGGGCTATTTCCCAGTTGAGAAATTTGAACGCGAGTTTCGGCAGTTGGATTACCATATGTCGGGTCATATGGAAATGAATCATGTTCCCGGGGTGGATATGTCCACCGGCTCGTTGGGACAGGGCATCTCCGCAGCAGTAGGTATGGCGATGTGCGCCAAGGTGGATGGGAAAAACCACCGTATTTATTGCATTGTAGGCGATGGTGAGATTCAGGAAGGCCAGATATGGGAGGCCGCTATGACGGCAGGCTATTACAAGCTGGACAACCTAACTGTCATCGTTGACAACAATAAGCTACAGCTGGATGGTCCTATTGCACAGGTTATGGATCCGAACCCAATTGACAAGAAGTTCGAGGCGTTTCGATTCAATGCTGTCAAGTGCGACGGGCACGATATCGCGGCTGTCTGTGATGCGTTGGATAGTGCTGCGGCCTGCAAGGGTATGCCGACAGTAATTATCGCGGATACGGTCAAGGGAAAGGGCGTTTCCGTTTTTGAAAACAACAACCGTTTCCATGGCGGAGATCCCACAAAAGAGGAATACGAACAGGCGTACCGCGAACTGGACGCACAAATCGAAAGATTGGGGTGCTGCTGATGAGTCAAAAGATTGCAACCCGCGTAGCTTACGGAAACGCGCTGGCGGAGTTTGGTGAAGACGAAAAAATAATAGCCCTGGAGGCGGATCTCGGAGAGTGCACGAATTCTCTGGTATTTGCGAAGAAATATCCGGGCAGATTCTTTGAAATCGGTATCGCAGAAGCTAATATGGTGTCAATCGCGGCGGGATTTGCAGCCTGCGGTAAGACTGCTATAGCGCACACCTTTGCGATTTTTGCGGCCGGACGTTCATATGAACAGATTCGAAATTCCTGCGCTTATCCCGGACTGAACGTAAAGATTGTCGGTACAAACGCCGGGCTTACAGTAGGCAAGGACGGAGCTACACATCAGATGCTTGAGGATTTGGCGCTGATGCGCACAATCCCTAACATGACGGTTCTCTCTCCCTGCGATGCCAACGAGACAAGGGAAGCTGTGCGGGCTATGTTGGCTCACAATGGCCCTGTCTATATGCGTACGGGTCGTCTGGCTGTGGAAAATGTAACAGCCACTATTCCTGGATATCACTTTGAACTCGGAAAAGGCTGCCAGCTGCGCTCAGGCTCTGATGTTTCAATCATTGCCACAGGCATAATGGTACAGATTGCCCTGAAGGCGGCGGAATTGCTTTCAGCGGAGGGAATAGATGCCCGGGTTATTGACCTGCATACAATTAAACCTCTGGATCGGGAAATCATTATTAAGGCCGCTGAGGAAACCGGAGCTATCGTTACTGCCGAAGAACACAGTGTTGTTGGCGGACTTGGATCCGCTGTTGCCGAGCTTCTGTGTGACGGACATCCTGTTCCGCTGGAGAGATTAGGCGTCAATGATATGTTTGGTCGTTCCGGAGATGCAGAGCTACTGCTCACCGCTTATGGCCTCACAGCAGAAAACCTCGCTGAGCGTGCAAAAAAAGCTATCGCGCGGAAGAATTGCAGAGTGTGAATAATTGGTTTCTCCCGGCAGAACAATATACGAACAAGCGGTTAAACTCGAATTCAATAAAACTGTTTGAAACAAATGAATATGCATGACATTTTGTAGACATATGGAGGCGTATTCGAAAATGGTACTGCAATAGGACTTGATTAACTTGGAATATTGCGGGAATTATAGAGGGCAAATTTTAGGGGAGGCTCTAGGAACAGGCCTTACCTTAAAATGCAATAAATTATTTTTGGAGGAAATACGATGAGCAAAAAAGTATCTGCACTTCTACTGGCTGCTGCGATGACTCTTACCCTATTAGTCGGCTGCGGTTCAACTGGCACTTCTCCTGCTGCATCTTCGGGTGATGCAAAGTCTTCTGCCGATGACACCGGCACAATTAAGATCGGTTATATCTCCGATCTCTCCGGCGCAAGCTGCCTTTGGGGCCAGGCTGGTCTAAATGGCGCAAAGATGGCTGTTGAGGACATCAACGCTGCCGGCGGCGTTCTTGGCCGTAAAATCGAAGTTGTTCCTGGCGACGGCAAGGGCGATCCCACGGACTCCGTCAACGCTCTTAAGAAATTGATCACCAGCGATGGCATCGTGGCTGAAATCGGCACAAACTTCTCCAGCTGCAACATTCCTATGGCTGAAGTTGCTGCTGAGATGAAGATTCCTGTCATCGGTACAGCTACTTCCAATGTCCTTGTAACCGCTGATGAGAGCGGCAAACTGAAGCCTTATAGCTTCCGTATGTGCTTCATCGATTCTTTCATGGGAACCGTCATGGGCAACTACCTCTATAAGAACATGAACTACAAAACAGCTGCTGTTCTGGTAGATAACACCAATGCTTACTCCGTTGCTGTTGGTGACTACTTCTCGGAAACCTTCACAGCTGCTGGCGGCGAAGTTGTTGCTACTGAGCAGATTCAGTCCACCGATACAGACTTCCGTTCTGTTCTTAGCAAGATTGCAACCAAAGAATTCGATGTTATGTTCCTGCCACTTACCGACTACAACAAAATTGCAACCATCGCTTCTCAGGCTCGTGCGCTTGGAATGAAGTGCCAGTTCGCTGGTGCTGACGGCTGGGATTCCGCCGAGCTTCTCACAATGGCAAACGGTGCTCTTGAAGGTGGCGTATACACCTCACGTATCGGCTTCAACTCCCCCGAAGCACAAGAGTTCAAGGATCGCTATGTCAAGGCTTATAACGTTACCGCTGAAGGCGAGTGCCTGTTCGGTTATGACGGCGTAAAGTGGATCTGCCAGGCTATCGAGGCTGCTGGTTCTGCTGAACCCGCTGCAATCCGCGATGCTCTTGAAAAAACCGACGTATTTAAGGGCCTCATCGGAACATTGCATATGAACGCTGAGACTCATAACCCCGCAATGGACGCCGCAATCTTTGAGTGCAAGAACAACCAGTTTGAATTCAGAGAGATATATTCCTCTGAAGAAAAATAAGCAGCTCCAACAACAGCATATTCAATAGATAGATAGAGGCCGGCACAGGAGGAGGAAGTCTTCCTTCTTCTGTGCCGGTTAAAAATGGGAACACGTCCCGACTTATTAGAAAAAATTGAGAACGTTTCATGGCACTGCTTACAGGGCCGCGGACGTTGCACGTACTTTGAACTGAGGTGAAATCTAAGTGGCCTTTCTTATCCAAGAATTGGTTACCGGTGTTTGCATCGGAGGCATTTATGCACTGATTGCAACAGGGTACTCCCTGATTTACAGCTTATTGGATTTTTCAAACTGGGCGCATGGAGAGGTCTGCATGCTGGGTGCTTATATGTGTTGGTGCCTTGTTGCTAAGGTCAGCGTTCCCTTTGAAATTGCCGCGTTTTTTGGAATTCTTTTTGCGGCACTGATGAGTTATCTAAACGAACGTCTCGCATATCGCCGCATTCGTCACAATGGCTCGCCGAATATGTTTTTAATGATTGCAGCTATGGGCTTGTCTACGACATATCAAAATGCGTCGAATGTTTTGTTTACTGCAAAATACCAGACATTTACATTGGCACTACAGAACTCAACCATTGAGTTGCCACTCGGATCTTCTTCTGTGTATATAGGTGTCATTGATCTGGCTTGCCTGGTTGTTACTGCTATAGCTTTATTTGCCTTGATTTTCTTGATCAACAAGACAAAATTCGGCCTTAATACCCGTGCCGTTGCTTGCAATCGGTACGCGGCTTCATTACTTGGCGTTCGAGTCGATCGAACAATTACAATGGTATTTCTGCTGGCCGGCGCTTTGGCCGGTATAGCAGGCGTTTTACTCGGCATCAAGTATAACGTCTATCCGACAATGGGCAATATAGGACTCAAGGCTTTTGTTGCTTCCGTCATTGGCGGACTGGGCAGCGTACCCGGAGCTATTATCGGTGCCGTTATTTTGGGCGTTCTTGAAACGTTCGTAGCTGGCTTCGTTAACTCTGGTCTGCGCGACTTGATTTCCTTTGCTTTGCTGATCGTTTTACTGATTGTCAGACCCAGTGGTCTGATGGGCGTAAGCGTTCAGGAAAAGGCGTAAGAGGAGTGTGACACAGTGAATGAATATGTGCAGAGCATTATAATATTAATATGCATCAATACGATTGCTGTTCTTGGTATGTCTGTTCTAACAGGCTTTACCCGCTTGTTTTCCTTCGGAAATGCAGGCTTTATGTCAATCGGTGCCTATGTGGCGGCTATCTTGATCTGTGAGTGCGCTGTGCCATGGCCGGTGGCCATGATCATAGCAATGCTGATTGCCGGCGTTATTGCATACTTACTTGGATCCGTAACATTGAAGCTTAACGGCGACTATTTCTTGATTACCTGCCTGGGCTTTGGAGAGTGTGTACGTGTCCTGTTCAACTACGTTAAATGGACCGGCGGCGCTCAGGGATACTCAGGAACTCCCGGATTTACGAGCATATATGTGGCTATAGCGTGCGCGGTTCTAGCATTTTTTATCGCTTGGCGCGTTATCCATTCCAAATATGGCCATAACTTTACTGCTATTCGTGAAAACGAGCTTGCAGGCGAGGCTGTTGGTATTAACACCTTTGGAATGAAACGTATGTCTTTTGTGTTTTCCGCAATCTTCGCCGGCTGGGCGGGCGCACTGTACGCCGGTTACATACCGTATCTGGCCCCGGGCACCTTTGCTTTGGCGAAATCCTGCGAGCTTATTACTACCGTGGTTATCGGCGGTCTGGGTTCTTTGACAGGTTCCGTGCTTGGTACCATTGTTTGCACGCTGCTGCCAGAAATGTTCCGGTCACTGTCCGGCTACCGTATGTTGTTCTACGGTGTTGCGGTAGTACTGGTCATTCTGCTCAAGCCATCCGGACTTTACGGCTATAAGGAATTTTCCTTGCGCCGTCTCATTAACAGATTCAAAAAGCCCGCAGTGAAAGAACTGAAGAAAGGGGCGGATAAATAATGGAAGAGAAAAATAATCAGCCCATTCTTGAAATGTCAAATGTTGAGAAACATTTTGGCGGCGTTCACGCGATTGACAATTTTAGCGTAAAGGTCATGCCAAATAAGATTCACGGACTAATTGGCCCCAACGGTGCCGGTAAGACCACAATCTTCAATAATATAACCGGCATTTATAAGCCAGACAGCGGTGTAATCTCTCTCTGTGGCAAGGAAATTACCAACCTACCACCTCATCGGATTGCAAAAGAGGGAATTGCCCGTACCTTCCAGAATATACGTCTGTTTGGAAGCGAAAGCGTCATCGAAAATGTCGTGATGGCTTGCAATATGAACGCTTCGTATAATCTGTTTGACTCTATCGTGCATACCCCCAGATATAAGAAGTCTTGCAAGGAAATCGAGGAGAAAGCACAGGGCTTGTTGGAAATCGTCGGCCTGCTCGATAAACAGGACGAATGTTCCGGCAGTCTGCCTTATGGGCATCAGCGTAAACTCGAGATTGCCCGTGCAATGGCACTTGATCCAAAACTGTTGCTGCTCGACGAGCCTGCGGCAGGTATGAATGAGGAAGAATCCGAAGACCTAATTCGGTTTGTAAGCGATATACGCTCCCGCTTCGGCATTGCAATACTGATGATTGAACACCATATGAACGTTGTTACTGCATTGTGCGATGAGTGCACAGTCTTGAATTTCGGCAAAACATTGGCTGTTGGCACTCCCAAAGAGGTTACCAAGAATCCAGAGGTTATCTCGGCGTATCTTGGAGGTGAAGATTAATGAGCCTTTTAGAAATTAAGAATCTTTCAGCTTCGTATGGCGGCATTCAGGCTCTTCGTGGGGTTGACGTCAACGTTGAGGAAGGCGAAATAGTTGCCGTCTTGGGCGCCAACGGCGCCGGAAAATCAACAATGCTGAAGTGTATATCTTCCATGATCAAGAGAACCGACGGAACGATTGAATACTGCGGCAAGCCCACCTCCAGCAAGCCCTATGACCTCGTAAAGGCTGGCTTGGTTCAGGTTCCCGAGGCACGGCAGATATTCTATAAACTTACGGTTATGGAGAACCTGCGTGTTGGTTGTGCCCTGCGTAAGGACACTGCCGGAATCAATTCCGACTTTGAACGCGTATTTGCAATGTTCCCAAGACTAAAAGAACGTCAGAATCAGTACGGCGGGCTTCTCTCTGGTGGTGAACAGCAGATGTTGGCCATGGCCCGTGGCATAATGGCACGTCCTAAGCTAATGATGCTGGATGAGCCGTCCCTTGGTTTGGCTCCAATCATAGTCAACCAGATTATGGACGACCTGAAGGAGCTTAATAAGCAGGGCTGCGCCATCCTGCTGATCGAGCAGAATGCTACGAAGGCATTGGCTTTGTGCGACCGTGCTTACATCTTAAACGTAGGCAAGGTAGCTATGAGCGGCACTCGTGAAGAATTGCAGAAGAGCAAGGATCTTGCGGCTGCCTATCTCGCCTGATCTGATTAGCAACAGTAAGTCCCGACATTTCGCTTTGCAAGATGTCGGGACTCAAACAGAATGTATAGACCGATAGGTGTTCTGCAAATATTGGTGATAGCTTATGTTTTAAAGCGCGGTTGAGCACAGAATTGTCGCAGGCCGTAAGAGCTTATTAAACACCTACTGTCAGTGTGTTTAGGTATATCTGCGAAGCTGATTTGCCTCTTCAGAAAAATCGTCGATGCCTTCGGTCACTGCATTTTCGTGCACACCTGCACAATAATCCAGCTTGATTTGGTTGTTATGGCAAAACTCTTCCCATTCGTGCGGAAGCTTGTGGTCTGTGATGATAACGTCGACAGCTTTGAGATTACCGAAGATAATGTTGGCATCGGAACCAAATTTGGTGTGGTCCAGCATAAGAAATTTTTGCTGGGAATGCTCAAGCATACTTTCACGTATGCGCGACTCATTCAAGAGATTATCTGACAGCCCATTCTCCAGACTTACATTCGGACAGCTGATAAAGCTTTTATCTGCGCAGTAGCTTTTTAGTATGTCGGTTGCGTGATAACCCGTAAAGGATGAGGTGCGCTGACGGAAGGTTCCCCCAAGGCAGACCAAATTGATATTCGATATCCGGTCGTTGCACAGACAGCATACCAGCAGAGAATTTGTAACTATCGTTACGTTGATTTGCTGATCCAGCAGAACTTCGGCCAAGGCCAGACAAGTGGTACTTGAGTCGAGCATTATGACGTCGTTTTCTCTGATGTAATGCAGTGCCTGTTGGGCAAGCTCTGCTTTTACCTCTGGGTAATAAACCTTGCGTAGTTTCGTAGGATAGCTTTTATCGTATTTTTCTATCAGATACGCACCGCCATGAGTGCGCGTGAGCTTACCTGCGGACTCCAACTCTTTCAAATCTCGTCGGATGGTTTCCTCACTGCAATTCAGAAATTCGCCCAGCGAGGAAATAAGTACACTACCGTTTTTCGCAAGTTCCTGCTCAATAATCGTTTGCCGATCAATTTTCAGCATGAACGGTTCCTCCATTCATTTGGATAGACTTAATTATAGTGAATTTTTGGAAAAAAACAAGATAAATTTTCAAAAAATCACTAATATCAACAAGCTATTTGACAGAATATAAACTTATGCTCCAAATTGTACGGAAAAATAGTGCGGATGAGTGCTGAGAAATATATAAGCATTCCGCAATTCATAAAATTTTACTTATTATTAGCTAACGACAAAAGAATAGGGATACGCAGTCTGCGTTCCCTGTCTGTTTGCTCTATCGGAAAGGAGTTACAGATGTCTGATTTTGACCAGTTTTTCTTAATGAAAACCGATGATATTAAACGTTATGCGGTGGAGGTTCTTCACTACTTCAAACCTGACGATGATATCCGCTGCATTGAGATTGGCGACGGAAATATTAATTACGTTTTTAAGGCATGGACTGAAAAGGATGGGCGCTCAGTCATTGTTAAGCAGGCGGATAAGCTGCTTCGGTCTTCAGGGCGGCCTCTCGACCTTTATCGCAACAAGATTGAGGCACAGATTCTCATGCTTGAAAAGCAACTGGCACCAGCCTTTATCCCGGAGGTTTACTACTATGACGAGGGGATGGCTGCGCTGTCCATGGAGGATATTTCTGCATACGGGAATTTGCGCAAAGAACTGATGAATAATCACGTTTATTCCCACTTGAGTGAAAATCTCTCTTCATTTCTTGCAGACGTTCTGCTACCGACAACCGACCTTGTAATGGATCCGCAGAAAAAGAAACAGCAGGTTAAATTTTTCATTAATACGGAGTTGTGCGACATTACCGAAGATTTAGTTCTGACAGAACCATACTACGACCCGTACTGGAACGAAAGAAACAAGAACATTGTAACACCGGGCAATGAGTCTTTTGTAAAGGAATTCTTATACGAGGATACGGTGCTGCAGGACGAGGTAGCTAAGCTGAGAGTGGCATTTATGAACAATGCGCAGGCGCTGATTCATGGTGACCTTCACTCCGGTTCAATTTTTGCCAACGATGAAGGTATCAAGATCATTGATCCCGAATTTGCGTTTTATGGGCCTATGGGCTATGACATCGGCAATGTAATTGGCAATCTGTTCTTCTCTTGGGCCAATAAGGTCTTTACTATGCCGGAGGAAACTCAGGCGATTACTGCATTGGAAAAGACCATCAGTGAGCTGTACGACTTGACAGAGGAAAAATTATCTAAAAAATACGATGAGACTGTGACCTTCCGCTTCTATTGCAGCCCCGAGTTTAAAAAGAGCTACATTCGCGGCGTCATGGCAGACTCGCTGGGTTATGCTGGTACCGAGATGATACGTAGAACGGTAGGAGACTCCAAGGTTATGGAAGTGACTTGTGTCGAAAATCTGGCACAGCGCATCCCAATGGAGCGTGCACTGATTAAGATGGGTATCGCGCTTGTTAAAAAAAGAGCGGAGATATGCACCGGCAGCGAGCTGATAGAACAGTTTAGGCTTATTTTAGCATAAGGAGGGATTTACGATGCAGCGCATGGACGACAATATGCCCTTTCTTCTCCAGTACGAAAACGTAGCGTGGTACGACAACGGTAAGGTTCGAATTCTGGACAGGCGCATATTTCCGGAGATAAACTTCGTGGAATGCACCTCCTATCATGAGGTTGTGCAGGCAATCGCAGACATGGTTACTCAGAGCGCAGGCCCCTATACGGCTGTCGGTATGGGTATGGCTCTCGCAGCTTATGAGTGCCGCGACAAGGGAAAAGCGGAGCAGATTGCCTATCTGAAGCAGGCAGCTTATGACCTTGCACACGCCCGTCCCACCACAGCCAATCGCTATGGTATAATCACAAATCACTGCGCCGATGTAGCACAGCAGGCATTGGAAGCTGGCACGAACCCAATTGAGGCCATTGTGGAAGCCACGGTGGAATCATTGAATCGCCGCTACAGCACAATGCAAATCGTGGGAGATCATCTCGCGGAGCTGATTCCTAATAATGGTGCGATTATGACACAGTGCTTCGGTGAAACCATCATCGGAACAGTTATAAGAGCCGCACGTCGGCAGAATAAAGATTTCCGCGTGTTTTGCGCTGAAACAAGGCCGTATCTCCAGGGTGCAAGGCTGACCTCCAGCTGCTTTGGCCAGATGGGCTTTGACACTACAGTAATCACGGATAATATGGTTGCCTATACCATGGAGAGAGAGGGCGTCAGTCTCTTTACCTCCGCGGCGGACAGTATAGCCCGTGATGGCCACATCGCAAACAAGATAGGCACCTTCCAGATTGCTATTCTCGCCAAGTATTTTGGAATTCCGTATTTCGTGACAGGTATTCCGGATCAGGACAAGATGACAAAAGACGATATCGTCATCGAGATGCGCGACCCCTCGCTGGTGCTTTCATACCGGGGCATTCAAAACACGGTGCCTCAGGTTAAGGCGATTTACCCATCCTTCGACGTGGTGCCGCCCCACTTGATTTCTGGAGTGGTGACGGATCAGGGTACGTTCAGCCCTTATGTGCTGAACCATTACTTTGATCAGACAGCTAAAAAGTTCTATTAAGGAGTTAAAGACATGAAAGTTTACGTACGTGCACCTTATTCTGAGCCTTGCTTAGAGGAACTGCACAAAATGTTCGATGAAGTGGTCTATGAACCTTGGACTGTTACTGGCGCACGGTATTACGAAGATGAAATGCTGGAAAATCTCAAGAGAGTACAGCCCGACGCTTTGATTACCGAATTGGACAGAATCACCCCGAAAGTTCTGGAAGGCTACGACAAGCTCAAGTTCGTCGGCGATTGCCGTGCAACTCCTGCTAATCTGGACGTAGAGGCTTGCACAAAGGCTGGCGTTCCAATTCTCTGCACACCGGGTCGCAATACCCAGGCCGTTGCTGAGATGGTGGTTGGCCTGATTTTAGCGTTTTACCGCAACGTCATTCCCTCGGTTCAGTGGGCTAAGGATGGCAAATGGGTAGAAGGCACCACACCTTACTATCTCTGGATGGGCAATGAACTACAGGGCAAGAAGATCGGCTTTGTGGGATACGGACGCATCAGCCGTGTTGTTGCCAAGCTTCTTGAGGGCTTCGAGTGCGACCTGTCCTTCTATGACCCCTTCATTAATGAAGATCAGGGAAATTGCCGCAAGTGCACGCTGGAAGAGATTTTTTCTAACAGCGATATCGTCACTCTTCATTTACCTGTGCTGGAATCAACCAAGGGCATGGTTAACGAGAAGCTACTGCGACTCATGAAACCTACGGCACTGTTCGTAAATGCTGCTCGTTCAGCGCTGGTGGACTATTCCGCTCTTGAGAGATTGCTGAAGGAAAATGCAATTCGCGGAGCAATTCTTGACGTTCTTGATACCGAGCCTCCAAAGCCTGAGGATCTTGCTATTGCACAGCTCCCCAACGTTATGCTAACGCCTCACACTTGCGGCGCGTCCTTTGAGGTTACAGATCATCAGTCTGATATCCTGACAGATGCAATCAAGCAGTGGCTGGTTGGAGAAAATCTTGAGAAGGTAGTCTACAACCGGGATGTATTGAAGCATTGATTGCCGCGCTTCAGGAAGGAAAAAATCAATGAGCAGATACTACCTCATGATTGATCTGGGCACTGGAAATTCCCGCGCTGCGCTCGTGTCCTCCGATGGCGCAATTTTGGGCGTAAAGTTGTTTGAAAATAAGTATTATCGCGACGAGGCGTATGAGGATGCACTGTATTTTCTTCCCGCAGAATGGCGGGAGAAGATTTTGAGGGCGTGCTCAGAGCTTTGCGAGGAACATCCGGATGTCCGAGTGGACGCAGTGTCCTCTGCCGGCGCTCGCCAGACAATCGTCCTGTTCGACGGAGAGAATAACGACTTCTTAGCTCTGCCCAATATCGATAATCGTGGACGAGCCTATATGGAAGAGGTCTCCGATAAGGCTGAGATTTACCGAAGATCAGGCAAATGGGCGACGGAGGATTTCATTGCAGCCAAACTGATGGGCTTTCGGAAAATACACCCGCAGGAATACGGGAAGATTACAAAGATGACCAGCGTCAGCGAGTGGATAACTGCTATTTTTACCGGCCAAATTGTAATCGAGCCATCTCAGGCCTGCGAAACGCAGCTCTATGATATCGGCGAGAAACAGTGGTCAGATTTCCTTTGTGACCGTTATGGCGTAAGCCCGGACTTGCTGCCGGAGCTGCACAGCGCGGGTACACCGATAAGACCGGTTCTTCCAGAGTTTAAAAAGCAGTTCCACATGGCGGATGACGCTGTATTCATCATTGGCGGCGCGGATACGCAGGTTGCGTTGAAGCAGACTGACATCGCTGTAGGTGACATCGCCGTGGTCAGCGGAACAACGTCCCCCGTTGTAACACTGATGAATGAAAAATTTTTTGATGAGAAACAGCGAGTCTGGACGGATGCAAATTTGGGCGGAGATACATACCAGATAGAGATGAACCCCGGAGTTACCGGCCTGAACTATCAGCGGATGAAGGAACGGCTGGTTCCTGACCTGAGTTATGAGGAGCTGGAAGCTGCTTACGCGATAAAAACAGATTTCCGGTGTACTGCCTCATTTTCGTCTCTGCTGTTCTATGAACAGCGTTCACTTCGTAAAGGTGGATTTTTTATGAAGTCTCCTTTTGACGAGGAGGTCGATCGGCTGGATATGATGTGGGCGGCGCTTGCTGACATCGCCTGTGCAACCTTTGAGCAATTCCGGATGCTGAGCGAACTGACAGAAAATCGTGCTCCTGCAATCCTCGGTTGCGGCGGAGGATTCCGCTCACCGGCACTGTGCCAGATGCTATCTGATTTGTCTGGACGTGAACTTCGGCTACGTCCGGGATTTGAGCAGGCTACCATTATGGGGCTAACAAGCCTTTGCAATGAGTGGTTTGGCGAGAAGCTTGCATCTTCGGGAGAATTGATTGTCTATCATCCCAGAGAGGCACAGCTAGTCCACAGATATTATCCCGTGTGGCTTGAAAACCGAAATCGGGCCAATTGCCCGCTAAACAAATAATAAAGAGAAAAAATTTGGAGGAATATTCTATGTTAATGCAAGAAGAGAGAGAACTAGTTGTCGAGTACGGCAAAAAAATGAGCGCTGCAGGTTTGAGCACAGGTACCAGCGGCAACATCAGCATCTATAATGCCGAGAAGGGCCTAATGGCTATCAGCCCGTCCGGCATGGACTATTTCAGCACAACACCTGAGGATATTGTTATCACCGATCTTGATGCTCACATTGTAGACGGAATCCGCAAGCCCTCTAGTGAATGGGCACTGCACACCATATTCTATAAGACCAGACCTGAGGCGCGCGCCGTTGTGCACACTCACTCTGTTTACTGCACTACCTTTGCTGTTCTGAACCAGCCCATTCGCGCTGTCCATTATGTTATCGGCGATGCAAACGCCTGCGAAGTGCCCTGCGCTCCTTATCAGACCTTCGGAACCGAAGAACTGGCAGAAGCTGCTGCTAAGACCTGCGGCGAAGGCAGCGCAGTTCTGCTCGGTAACCATGGACTTGTCGTTTATGGTGGCAGCATCAAGAGCGCTTACAGTCTGGCTTGCAATGTGGAATATATTGCAGAGCTGCAATACCGCGCAATGTGCGTAGGTACTCCGAACGTCCTCAGCGACGCGGACATGGCAGTAGTCATGGAAAAATTCAAGTCCTACGGACAGAATCCCGGAAAGAAAACCGGATATTAATAACCAAAGAAGGAACTTTTGATTCCTTCGGATTTTACAGCCAGACCTACTTTGTTTTCAGAAAAGACAGGGGACAGGAGACTGAAATCCATGTCCGAAATTTTGGCGGCTCAGTAGTGCCGGTGTTTACGGCAAACAGTCTGCCAATCTTAATGACCTAAAGCGCTAATCATCACGATTCGGCGATGGAAAGGTAGGCAGCTTTGCGGCATTGAATCTTAAAGCATGCTGTACGGCTGCCGACCAAGAAAACTGAAGAACCCTTTCGCCTGATACAGTGGGCGACGATTTGAAAGGAAGGTAATATATAATGAACAACGAAAAGAACATGGGTTTTGCAACCCGTCAGATACACGCTGGCAGTATTAAGGACGCAACAGGCGCTCTGTGCAGCCCTATTTATCAGACTGCAACATTTGAATTTGACACAGTTGAGCAGGGCGGCGCACGTTTTGCGGGTACTGAGACAGGCTATGTTTACTCTCGTACTGCAAACCCCTCTTTGACACAGGTTGAAGTAAAAATGGCATCCTTGGAGAGCGGCGAGGCTGCTTTGGCGGCAGGTTCCGGAATGGGAGCTATCTCCACAGCTCTGTGGAGCATTCTTGTTGCAGGTGACGAAATCTTGGCCAGCGATACTCTTTATGGCTGCACATTTTCTTTGCTGAACCACGGCCTACCTAATTTTGATATTCATACCAAGTTTGTTGATATGGTTAACGTTGAGAACTTCAAAAAGTACCTTTCACCTAAAACAAAGGTTGTATATTTTGAGACTCCCTGCAATCCCACAATGAAGATTCTTGACATCGAAGCTATTGCTGCTGCTGCCCATGCCTACAATCCCGATATCCGAGTAATTGTAGATAACACCTTCTGCTCTCCCTATCTGCAGCGTCCACTGGACTTTGGCGCGGACGTAGTAGTACACAGCGCAACAAAGTATATCAACGGACATGGCGATGTTATTGCCGGATTTGTCATTGGCAAGGCAGACTTCATTGATCATTGCCGCAAGTTCGGACTAAAGGATATGACCGGTGCGTCCATGAGCCCGTTCAATGCTTTCCTGATTGCCCGTGGTCTGAAGACTCTCGATATCCGTATGGATCGTCATTGTGCCAATGCACGTAAGGTTGCTGAGTTCCTACGTAGTCATCCTGCGGTATCAAAGGTCTATTATCCTGGATTTGAGGACTTTGAGGGTTATGCTGTTGCTAAGAAGCAGATGAAGGACTTTGGCGGTATGCTTTCTTTTGAAATGAAAGCGGACAAAGCCGGCACAGCCGCAGCTTTGAACAAACTGCAGCTTTGCGCTATTGCTGTTTCTCTGGGCGACGCTGAGACTCTGCTTCAGCATCCCGCAACTATGACCCACTCAACTTATACCTCTGAGGAGCTGGCTAAGGCTGGCATTTCCGAAGGTCTTGTTCGTCTTTCTGTCGGATTGGAAGATAGCGATGATGTCATCGCTGATCTGAAACAGGCATTGGATTCCCTCCTCTAAGCCTGTTAACCGACGGGTTACGATTTATAAATAGAAATAAATAATTGTTTGGAAAACTACAGTGCAGTTGGAGCGCGGTAATAATCCGGAACAAGACGCTGCCCTGAAAACTTCATAGAAAAACCTTATGGATTAGGGCAACACACATGGGCTCAGCCGTAATGGCTGAGCCTAACTTTACTAGACTTTAACTGAAAGATCGCCACTAAAGCCCGGAGCGAAGCACCAGATCTCTTTCAATTAAAAACAACAAATTAACACATTCGCCAACTAAACATTGCCGGATGGTGGTTAATAGCACAAAACACATCTCGATAAATTGTGACATATTAATAAAACATAATTTTAAACTCCACAAATTACGTCATTGTCGGTATTGCAAATTGGTCTTTGGTATGTTATAGTAATTTTATCCAATTCAATATAATCTGTATAAACTGGGTGAGGATAGTTATGCTAAAAATCAATCGTCACGACATAATAGAACGGGAACTGAGAAAAAATGGTAGTGTTTTAATCTCAGATTTGTGCCAGCAGTTGGAGTGCAGCACAGAAACCGTCCGTCGCGACCTCACGGAGCTGGAAGCTGACGGTAAGGCTAAACGTATCTATGGGGGTGCGTATTTGCAGGAGACCTTTGATAAAGGTGTGCCAATCACACTTCGCGAGAAATTCTTCCAGCCGGAAAAGCAACTTATGGCAGATCTTGCTATGAGGTATATTTCTGACGGAGATGTCATAATGCTGGACGCAAGTTCAACCTGCCTGCAACTGGCGCATACGTTGCTTGATACAAACCGAAAAATAACGATTATTACGAACTCCCTTTCTATTTGCAGCATTTTTAATAAATATCCAATCGCGTCTAACGTGATTTGCCTTGGTGGCAAGCTCCGTACTAAGACCAGTTCGTTTGTTGGATATCAGACAACGGAACAGCTTAAGAACTTTACAGTCGACAAGGCGTTTATCAGTTGTCCTTCTGTTGATATTCATTTCGGGATGACTGACAACAACTTGGAAGATGCCATGGTTCGCAGAACAATGCTGCAACAATCAAGAAATCATTTCTTGGTAGTCGACCACACAAAATTTACCAGTAATTCAGAGGTTTTGATTGCTGATTTGTCGCAAATACATACGCTTATTACAAATCGCGAAGTTTCGCCGGAATGGAAACAAAAATGCGACGAGCTTCACATTGCAATATATTATTATTAAGCTAAGATACGGAGGAAAAGTTGTATGGAAAATTTTCGTTATTATAATCCCGCAAAAATAGTATTCGGGAAAGAGTCAGAGAAGGAAATCGGAAGCTTATTGGCAGATTATAACGTAAAATCATTGCTGATGGTATACAGCGGAGATTTTATAAAAAAGCTTGGCATTTGGGATACGGTAAAAACCGCTTGTGAAAAGTGCGGTGCAAAGTTTTTTGAATGCGGTGATGTTGTTCCTAACCCCAAGGTTGAGCTTGTGCGCGAACTGGTTACTCTTGGAAAAGAAAACGGTGTGGATTTCGTCCTAGCAGTTGGCGGCGGTAGCTCTATTGATACAGCTAAAGCAGTTTCAATAGGTATTCCTTATTCAGGGGATGTTTGGGATTTCTTCAGCGGCAAGGCTTCGATAGAAGCTGCTCTGCCGATTGGCGTAATCAGTACTCTTCCCGCAAGCGGAAGCGAAACTTCAAACTGTTCCATCATTTCAAGCGGGCTGAGCAAAGTTGGCGTTGAGGATGATATGATCATTCCCCGTTTCGCTATTATGAATCCTGAATTTACTTTAACACTACCTGCCTATCAGACTTCCTGCGGCGTTGCCGATATCCTGTCGCACCTTTTGGAACGGTATTTTTCTGCAACTGAAAATGTTGACACTACCGATTTCTTGATTGAGGGAGCGGTGCGTGCTCTGATGCTGAATGGCGAGCGTGTTATGCAGAACCCTCAGAATTATAGCGCTCGTGCTGAAATACAATGGTTGGCTTCCATTGCGCATAACAACCTGCTGGATACAGGTCGCGTTGCAGATTGGGGTTCCCATCGCATTGAGCATGAAATTAGCGCACAATACGGAATTACCCACGGCGAGGGCATGGCTGTAGTTCTGGTTGCATGGACGAAGTATATGGCAAAGGAAAAGCCCGCAAAGCTAGCGCAGCTGGCAAATCGCGTTTTCCATGTTGATTATCATGATTATTCCCTTACGGAAATGGCTATGCAGCTTTCTTCACGTTTGGAGGCTTTCTTCAAAATGCTCAATCTTAAAACAACCCTGACGGAGCTTAAGATTGATGATTCCCATTTCGAAGAAATGGCTAACCGCGCAACGAACGACGGTACTGGTACAGTAGGACATTACATTGCACTAGATAAGAAGAAATTTATTGAGATATTGAGACTTGCTCTATAATTTGCAAAAGTCGTTTTTCTGTATATAGAAATCCTGAAAAATTGACTATGCTTAATGCTCGACGACCGGCGCTTTTTTTGAAGCGCAGGTCGTCGACATACTGCTTTATTGAGCCTATTTTGGGCATGAAATAAGCAGGGGCTTAAAAAACCCTTGCTTTTTTGGTCCGAGTGACTGGGTTCGAAGCCTATGCAAATGTAGTGATACCAGCCTATTCAGCGGTTTTGACAACAGGGTTGACGGCAATGCTTTTGAATTGCCTGTTTAAAACGTCTGCTAAGCCGTCACGTTTGTTCTGACGCAGGTGCGTATAAATTCGCATTGTAGTTTCAATATCAGCGTGTCCCATTAGTTCCATTGCGGTTAATTCATCAATTCCAGCTTCATATAAAATTGTGCAATACCCATGCCGGAGTTGATGTGCCGTTAATGTCGGATGCCATTCGGTGGCGGTATATTCGATTTTCCTTTTGCTGTGCTCTCTCGTGACGCTAACAGGTTCCGCAAGCCCTACGGAGCGACACCACGACACAACCTCTTGCTCTGAGCGCCGAACGTGTCAGGAGTGCACCAGCGTTGTTGAAAACGAAATCGGTCTGCTTTGATTCGTCTGGCTTGATTTGCACAGACGCTAAATCGTCAAGCAGGGGAACGGTTCTATAACCCGCCTTGATTTTAGGCTCTTTTATTTGCGGCGTTGATGTGTGCAGCTCAACCGAACGACCACAATGTATCAGTTTGTTTTTGAAATCAATATCTCCCCACGTGACACCTATTGCTTCACCCGCACGAAATCCAGTGTAAATCAGGAAGCAAGCAAACAATCCAAAAGGTTTGTCAACATTAGCCTTAATAATTTTGATTATGTCGTCCTCTGGCGCGTTCCTGCGCGTCTTAGTCATTCCTCTGGGTACAGTTTACCACCAAAGCAGGGTTAACGCTTGAATAGCCTTTACTATGGCATAATTAAAGGTTAGCTTGTACATTGAACGAACCGTTGAAGCGTGCTGGTAGCTCATATCCTTCGATTGTTCGCGGAGCATGACGCGGTTTATTTCGGCTGCGGTAATATCTTCAATCGCGAATTTACCGTGGTCTGCTATTATTTGGTTAAACGGGGAGTTATAGCCGCTCTGAGTGCCTAGGCCGATTTTTTTCCAATGATTTTCTTTCCACTCTTCCGCTACTTCTCCGAAGGTTAAAACTTTTGGCTTCTCAAGCTCCTGTATCCTGGCATATAGTTCTTCGGGGTCGCGCTCATAGGCTGAATGCCGTCCTCCGTCGTCCCTATAGTAACCCATATATCGCCCGTCAGAGCGCAGGGTAAACATCGCGGCATAGTCGATTTTTTAGCCATTGATTGTTCAACTCCCTCATGTTATATTGAGGGCGGAAGCGTTGGTCAAAGCATCCACCCTCATAATCGCTCTCGGTGTTCGTAGCACCGAGAGCGATTTTTTTATAATTGTTGTGTTATTAAATCTAGTATCTTCTTGTAAAACTGCTTATCTCTTCTGTAACTAAACACTGCTGCTATGCTAACGACTAGGGTAACGCTGGCAATTGTCCAGACCCACCATTTCTTGTAGAAAGGTTTTTTTCTTTCAGCAACATGCGAGCAACACGAGTGTTGAGTTACACCTTCCTCAGGGCAAAAATCCGAGTCTTCAATAGGCTGTGTTTTAATATTTTCGCAACACATAATATTTCTCCTTTAAAATCTATTCTATTATAAGCGGTTATTCACGGCTCAGGGATACCTACATGGAAAGGGGTTATTTTTCTTTTAGTTTATATCCGTTACTATCAGTGAATTCACCGCAAGCAATCATAATAACATCTATTAGCCAGCCAATGCCAAAGCAACCACCAGTCAAAAGCCAAAGAATTCCTGTTCCGATTTTCCCACAATAAAAACGGTGCACGCCTAAACATCCGGCAAAAATGCAAAGCAGGAGAGCGGTTAGCCAATCTTGTGGGGATGCTGCATATGGGCGTCTGGCAGCGACGTCAGAAATGGTAGGGTCACCACAATAGGAGCAATACTTAATGTTAGTGTCATAGTATCGATTGCACCTAGAGCAATAGTTCCGCGAATTAGGTAACATTGCACCGCACTGAGCGCAATATCTTGCATTGGATGCATTTGGGCTGCCACATGACAGACAATCCATAAATTATCCTCCTATATTTAAGCCACTTAAGGCGGTTCTTATATGTATACGTTAATTGACACTGAACGTATGCCTTGACCGTTTTCGGTTATCTTGTCAATAATCGCTATGATGTTGTTCTCTTTACTTTCAAGTATTGTTGAAGCAATAGCGCTACCTATTTCACCGAGTTCGTTACTCCTAGCATCAAGTACCAAGAATGTTCCTGTCTCATCAATGTACCCAAGAGTAAGAATGTCGCCCTCATTAACGAAGTCCAAGTTTTCATATCTGGGGTTACCTGTGAAATCTCTTTTGTTGGTGTTAAGTAGCTTTGCCTGTATACACTTTCTGATGGCTATCATTGATGCAATATCATTATTGGGAGCTGATTCAGGTTCAATAATATTGTTTTCCTGTACAGGTAATATCTCAGCATCGGCAATGCCTGTTAGCGTAGAGCACAACGTTTCCTCGGCAATGGATGCCGAGGGTTCAACCGTCGTACTTGTGACTGGGACAGATTCGCTCTTCGTTTTGGTAAACCAGGACTTCCAATGTGTTTTCATCAGGATCTCTCTCTTCAATGTATTTTTACTAGAGGTGATTCTAGCACCGGGGGTGGGTTTTTATCAAACCGAAATAACTTTCAATACAGGTAACATCAGTGAAGCTAATTTAATTTATATGTATAAGTGTATTAGAGCAGCTGGTATTTGAACGTCAACTTCCCAGTAATTATTAATATCCAATTGCTTCAACTCCGTATAATGCTTGTTCATGAGTAAATCCTTCGTATTCCAATTGCTCAATTAGCTCGTCACGAGAAAAAGCTGTCATGCTTAGATATTCTTCTGCTGATTTTGCTGCTTGTTCATCCCAATCAGCGCCACAATTATCAACTCCATAAACAGCATCGTCGTGAGAATATGCTTCATATTCTAATTGTTCAACTAAACCATCACGAGAAAAAGCAGACATGCTTATATATTCTTGTGCAGATCGCAAAGCATTTTTCTGACCAATTGTTAAATCTGGGGTTTTGTAATTAGCGGCGGCACTAGAGGTTGGCTGCGGGGCGACCGTGCTATTATCTGTTTCTTTAACGTCGGCCGATTCTTTAACGTCTGCTGTTTCCGTCACTGCCGCGGTATCATTGTCTTTGGTTTCGCCTTTATCGTCGACCCCGATTGCAATAGCGATAGTTATTAATAATGCAACGACTCCGAGAATTATCCATAACGCGGTGTTCTTCTTCTTTGAATTTGCAGCAATTGGCGGCGCGGAGTACTGCATTGGTTGAGATGTTGCTACTTGAGATGTGCCACATTCGGTGCAAAAAGTTGCCGCTTCGGGGATTTGCTTACCACAATTTTGACAAAACATCTTTTTCCCTCCATATTTTTATAACTTATCTCGGCGTGCTGAGAATAATATAACTTCAGAAATTGCTTTCTGCTGCTTTGCTATCTTGATTCATGGCATCAGGATATATAATATTATTAATCACATCTCCGGTGTCAACATCTTTAATTGTAACTTCAACGTGCTGGTCATCACCAGAGAATACTTGATACATCATCCCGCTTAATCCTAATGTGAATGGAGTCATTTCAAAAGTAGCTGCTTCATATGCGGCCCGGTCAACATCAACTGTGACGGTATTAAAATTCTCGGAGTGCGTAATGTTTTTAATATAAGGAGTGTTCTCCGATTCAACCATTTCAGCAAATGAAGTGTCGCATTGGTTGGAGATTTCTTCCAACATTTCCCAGTGTTTCGCTTTAGTCATTGTAACGGTAACCGATCCGTCATCATTCAAGACTGCTTTTTTAAACCCTTGCTCTTGGGTATAAGCATCTGCATCAAACGTGCTCATGTCTTTTCCCTCAAAAAACGTCGCTGGCAGTGTAACGTCGACTGTTATGATGTTTTCGTCCACAACTACTTTGCTCTGTGTTGAGCTTTCTTCCTGATTGTCAGGTGCAGTTTTAGCACTTGAAACGCATGCGGAAAAACCAAGTACCATAACAAGCGCGAGTCCTATGCAAAATGTTCTTTTCATTCGATTTTCTCCCTCAAATTTAAAACTTACAAAACTGGCTCAAAACCAGTAAAGCTTGAATGATTTACTGCCGAAGATTTCTCATTCGATATTCCGAAGCGAAGAGCTAATACCCAAACACCTAGCGACAGTATCAAAGGAACAGTCCCTATACTCGCGCATTTCTTAGTCTGAGTATAGGAGATCAACCGCAAAGTGGTCTGCTTCTAATTCGAATTTGCTTGTAACCATACGCGTGCGCGTATCCATGAAAACGCGGTTCATGCCTTTATGTAAGAGGGAGTGTCCCAGCTCGTGAGCACACACCCATTTGCGTTCCTCGTCTGAAAGCGCATTATCCAAATAGATGATTGAACAACGCTGAACATACTGATAGTACCCCCGAATGCCGGATAAAGGAGTGTCAATCAAGATGTATCCGAGGTCGTCAGAGATGCGTATAGGATCGCGTGTGCCGTGATTTCTTGCCAGTTTATCGGCAAGCTTCTTGGTCTCAATATATATGGCGTTTACTCCTTTCGGAACTTTTTAGGGGTAAAGCTTTCTTTGTTTTTCTGTTTAGCCGCCTGTAATCCTAGCTTCATGGCTGCCTTAATGCTTTCTTTCGCTTCGTCAGTCATGGGATCTCCATCAAACATCAAAGCTCCGCCCTTGTCCAAGTCAGCTATAATGGCTTCAAGGTCACGGGCAATATCGCGCTCATCCTTATTTGAAAGGGTGGGCGTATTTTCGTTTGCTTTTCCAAGTAAAAAATCAGTAGAAACACCGAAATAATCCGCAATTCTGTTTAGTGTTTCCCCTTGAGGGGTAGCACCTGTTTTTTTCCATTTTGTTGCTAAAGAGTTACTTAACCCAATATCAGTAACAGCCTTTTTACAACTAACACCTCGTTTGTCGCACAATGCGCTAAATGTGTCAAAAAACACAAGTCATAACTCCTTTTTGTGTGCAAAACGCAGAAGCTAACCAAATTACGCTTTTTATACTTGAAAAGCTAACCATTATAATCCGTTCTGTGTTTGCAAGGCTTACTACGGTTATCAATTCGAATGAAAAGCTGGAGAGCTTGTGGGTTTGCAGTATTTGTTGGCGCTTTTATTTTAGCTCGCAAGCTAACTAAAGTCAACTGATTATTAAAAGGAGGGTGAAAATTGTATGCCTGCACAATGGACAGCAGACGTTATTGGAAAAATGCACCTACATGGCATTACGGCAAAACAGCTCGCCGACAAGGTCGGCTGGAATCCCAAGTACCTTAGCACTGTACTTAACGGACACCGTACTCCCAAAAATGCAGAACAAGTACTGAACAAGGCACTTACCGAGCTCATTCCCGAGGATACAACAGCGCCGGTCCTATAAACCGGACAAAAAAAGAATAGACGCACCGCGCATTTGCGTACGCCTGTTTGATTTGCGGCTCTGAAACAAACTATCAACTCATTAAAAGTACTTGCCCAAGAGCCAACCAGCGACGGTACCGACAACAGTACCGAAGATACCACACCAAAAGTATAACCGCGCCTAAAAATCAGCCTTTTTAGATTTCATTTCATCCATTTTCAAGAGTTGAATTGCGTTTGGAGCAATTTTGCCATTGGCTATATCCGGAACACTAATTTCAATATCAATGGGTATATATTTAAAATCCAATTATCCCACCTCCTTAGACCATACTTTACCACTTATGTAAAAGGAAGACAACAGAAAAGAAAGGAGTAATCCACATTGCCAAAAGAACCTGAAACATATCGCCTCAATATCGAGCAACTCAACACACGCTTTCCAGATCGTGAGCTGTTCACACGAATGGACCTTATGGAGTTGTCCGGCTTAAAGCGCGACGCAGTCAACAAAGAATTTCCATTCACCGGCAAGTACATCAGCAAACCAAATCTGGCGTACTTGATGGCTAAGAAAGGGGCACCAGTGTGATTAAAGATGCAATCGCTCTCGTCGGCAGGCAAAACGCATTCAAAGGACTTGTTGAGGGCATTATCCTAATGGGATATATTCGGCGATATATCTCGTGATGTGCGCAATTATACCATTCGGATGAAAAGAAAATATGAAAAATGGAAGAAAGTAGCGGCCATGCTTCGATAAACATAGCCGCTAAGAAGTTAAAAAATATTTTGTTTTATATACTGCTCCACAGCACTTTGTCGCATTTCCTTCCAGTTGTCAAAGTCAGTGGTTTTAGAAATATGCATATCGAACTTGTTGTCAGAAATTGCCTCAAAGTCTTCTTTTGAATTTACTATAAAGCCACCGGCTTCAAGTAATTCGCTGAAAGAAGAAAAGTTTGAATGCATGGCTATAAATGAATTGTTAAAAAGCTCGGAAAACAGAATTTCTTTTTCGTTCAGTTCTTCGGCTTTCTTCTGTATGTTTTCTAATTTCTTTTTCATTTCATCAAAGCTAGAAATTTTAATAGAAAAGCTAATAAACAATCACCTCCTTTATACCGCATATTACCACGTTAACACAAGGAGAGCAACAGAAAAGAAAGGAGTGCACAATGCCACAAACTATATTCGAACCAAAGTGCAAATATGACAAGAGGCATTCAATGCTGCACAGCATTAACCAACGGCTAGTACTATGAAAACATCGGGATCATGATTGAGCGTTCGGCTAAAACTGTCATTTCAAGGTTTAAGTGTGATGAAACGATTACGCTTGATGAGATGCCCCGCATAGGCCTAGGGCTTAACGTCCCAATCAAACGTGAGCAACCCCACGGAGAGCATAGGAGTGAAGATGCTAACAAACCCTTACATACTTTCAACCGAAAGAAGCTGTTTAGCGATTGAACGGGCGTTAGTCGATTGTGATAATACCGATATGAAGCTCATTGAATTGATTTATTGGAAACGAGACCATACTGTCGCAGGAGCGGGTGAAAAGGTCGGGCTTACTCGGTCTCCAACTTTTGCATGGGTAAATATAATCTTGTGCAGAATAGCTTTGGAAATGGGCTTGGTAAACATTTAGGTGAAATGCAGGACAAAGACAGGACGATTTGACCCATAATCTGTGTTATCATGTAAACTGGATATAGTGAAGGAACAGTCAGACGGCTGTCTCTTTGGCTTTGGACAATAGGGCATAAAGCCCAGCACCACACTACTATCATCTGCATAGAATAAAGAAGCCATATGCATACCGAATTAGAGGAGGTGCGTATATGCTTTGCTGCTTATTTAGAGCGCTTTTTTGTGGCTGTTGCTGTAACAGTTGCTGCTGCAATAACCGTAACAGTTGCTGTCGCTGCAGACGTAATAGTTGTTGCAGATGAAATATGAATCTATATCAAGGAATTGTCTGCTTTAGAGATAGTTCCTTGATTTTATATTGCAAGTTACAAATAGAGCAACTTACTTAATTTGCATATTGGGTCGGAAGATGGTTACTCCTTTTTGCTGCCGTCAAATATTATTGTTTGAATAATTAATTTAAAATTTGCAGACAGTAATACAAAAGAAATAGGAGGCGGTCTTTTGAAAGCAAACCCAGATAACCGAAAAGATAATGTAGAAAAAATCCAGAAAAATATCGGTATGACCATTCATAACATGGAGATGGCAGATGAAATGATTGGAAAAACCGATAACACAAAAACAAAAGAAGAGCTTTGTGCAAAGAATGATAGGCGTGAACAAGCCCTCGAAGGAATGCGCAAAGAAATCAAGGATGAAGCCGACGCCAAAGGAAAAGACTACAAGGGATAAATCAAAAAAGTATATTGTTTTAAAACCGCCTAAATACGGGCGGTTTTCCTATATTTGTACGTGGCAGCCGATTCGCTCCATTTCGGATGCCGCCAATTACTGACCATTAGTTATGGGTTACGAACGTTTCTATTGTGGTTTATCAAGGGACTGATATTGCTACAATAGGTGATGGAAAACTCTGCATTTTGCTTGACTGCTTACATTAACACTTATGCCCAAGTAATCAGGAAAACATATAAGGAAGGTGCAGAAAAATGGACGAGACTTTTTGTAAAGGGCTCATGACAAAACCAAAAGTATCTACAGATAATCACTGCTAATCGTTTTAGGTGTTAAATGACATTCTGCTTTCATTTTAACAAATACAATAATAATGATTTTGAACCAAATATACGAAGTTATCAAATGACTATAATCTATTTGTGAATTTAGACAAAAATATAAAATATTGTCACAAAACTCAAGGTTAAACAGATTAGTAGGTGAGGGACTACTAAATGCCAAATTATACTAAGTAGGAAAAGGTGCAAAGCGATCGGCAAAAGAATGGAGCGACAATATGTATACTATCACCAGAAGCAAGCAACGAGTCGATTGCCAGCCAATTGTCAATTCCAAGAACTACTGTCTCAAAGTATAACTCTTTGCCACTCGTTGCTACATATATTTACCTAATTGATGGCAATTATGTATTTAGTAATAACTGGCCGGCTTTTGTAGACCGCTCATCTAATGAAACTATTTCTAAAGAAGCTGCTATTGAAGAAATTGCTAGTACTGATGAAAAAAAATGCAGCAGTTTCATTTAATAAAGTGATTCCTATTTCCAAAATGCAAGTAACTAATTCAGTAGAATCTTTTGCTCTTAAGAATGCAATAGAGTGTGCAACAGTGGATCGTCAGATTGCGGTTGAATTTGATGATAAGGTAAAGGCAAATAGTACAACAGACTCATCTTTAGTACATTTAGCCTCGATACCATCTTCAGATGCTGATGAAGTGTTTAATGGGTCGACTCAGGTGTTAACTACAAATGGGGCATTAGTCAAGCAGATTTTAAGTGTTGCTAGCCGTTGTAGTGTGGAGCGCACAATAGGCACACCAGGATTGGGTAGCATTGAATGAAAGGCGTGTAATAATTAATGGCCGTTTTCTTAACGAAAACGACCATTAATTATTCTTTTTTGTATTACTGTATCTTACTTTCAAACCCACATGGCTCCTTCAAAAACCATGTTTATGTACTCACATTTACGGAACATATACACTTATAAATAAAATTCAGAAAAATCCAGTTAACAGGCCTAAATATGTTTGTTGGGAAATGGCTTTTTAGTGTGAATTTTCCGTATCCATCCCAAGAAATCTCAATGGCATGACGGAAAGCTCTCTACTCTTCTAGGCGTAGTGTAATATTTTCGCGCAATCTCAGGGTATATGACCTCGGCTAAACAAACTGGGAAGAAGCTTCGAAGCTTATGGCAAACGAAGCCTTCTGGCTGGAAGCAGCCGAAGAAATCTGCCGCGCTATCTGCGAATACGCAGGCGCGGCTTATATTGAAAGAGAGGACAACGTGAAAACAAAAACCATTACAGCCAAAATGAACGGAACCGAAACCGCGCTGACGAGCATCAAATTAAACGGAGAAAATTATATCCGTATCCGTGACCTCGCAGATGCACAGAACGATGATAAGCTGACGGTCGCATGGGATGAAGCAGCTCAGACTGTTGTAATCAACAGTAAATAGGGGGAGGTGAAATAATCATGAATACAACCACAAAGCAAAACCGTTTTAGAAGCTGGCCGATGTGGCTCGGCATCTTTGGCGCACTCTGGACGCTTGTGGCCGCAACCGGGCTAACTGCGAATATCGGCATTACAAATGACACCTACAACACCATCATCGGTGCCGTGGGAACAATACTTACGCTGCTGGGAATCGTCAATAACCCGACAGACAAGGAAAACATATAAATAATGAATCACCCACTCTTGAAATTATGGTTAATGGAGAGGTGGAAAGTATAAACAGGGAGGGAGCTATATGCTCTCTCCCTGTTTGTGTTTATAACGAAATTCCTACTATCCACTTCTCCGCCTTAATGTATCGTATTAACTATGAGAAGTTATGTGTGCTAGGCTACTTGCAAAAATGCATCTTCCCCAGATTCACAACGTTTTAATTGAATTAATATAATGAAAGTGCAGGAATAATATAAATTGTGATAGGAGGAAAATGAGTGAAGAAGTTTTTATCATTTGTTTTGATGGTCGCATTTTTAGTTGTTTCGTTAACTTGTTTTGATCCATTATCTGTGGCTAATGCTACAACAACCCGACAGAACGATTATCCAATAGTGCTTGTCCATGGATTAGCAGGATTTGATAATGTAATGGGTATACCGTACTGGGGAGGAACCTACGATATATCAGCAGATTTATCAGCAAGAGGATATGAGAATTATGTGGTTTCAGTCGGTCCATTTAGTAGCAACTGGGATAGGGCATGTGAACTGTATGCCGAGATAGTTGGCGGAACTGTAGACTACGGGAAAGCGCATTCTGAAACATATGGCCATGCAAGATTTGGTCGTACTTATAACGGTTTTTATCCCGAGTGGGGTGAAGTGAATTCTGAAACTGGAGATATTAATAAAATACATCTGATTGGGCATAGCATGGGGGGGCAGACGGTTAGGACACTGGCTCAGCTGTTGGAAAATGGTAGTGAGGAAGAACGAGCGGCGACTGACGCTGATGAGCTGTCTCCGCTGTTTAATTCCGAGAAAAAATCATGGGTCAGCGGGATTTTGACTGTATCCACCCCGCACGACGGAAGTTCAGCGGCCTATGCTCTGAATGATAACGGTAACAACCAAATGCTGCAGCAATCTTTACTATTCCTTGGAACAATTGGCGGAGGAAACATTCTTGGCTTGTATGACTTCTATATTGATCAGTGGGGACTTGTCAGGCAACCGGGAGAAAGCTGTCAAAGCTTTATTGAACGCATTGAGAACAGTGAAGCATGGCAGACGTCCAGAGATCTAGCAAATTGGGATCTTAGCCCTGAAGGTGCCCAAGAATTAAACACATGGGTTAAAGCTCAGCCGGATATCTATTATTTTTCTCAAACTGGATCTTGTTCCTATAGAAGCTTTCTCACCGGTCATTATTTGGCTTGTGTGGAAATGAATCCTATATTTTGGCCCTTAAGCACTTATGTTGGGTCCTATACACAATCGCAGCCAATACCAATAAATAGTAGCTGGTGGGAAAATGATGGATTAGTTTCAGTCGCAACAGGCAATGGCCCTCACCTTGGGTCAACAGATCAAATAGTATCCTACCAAGCGGGTAATTCGCAGATTGGAAAATGGAACTATCTAGGCACAATAAATAAAACGGATCATACAAGCATTGTTGGTATTCTCACTACCAAAGATCAACGCCCACTTTTCAGCTCATATGCCGAGTTGCTCGGTTCGCTTCCAAATTGAATTATAATTATGTTATGTTGTTTCGTGTGTTATAGAATAAAGTGAATACATAGTTGTAGTTGGACACCCCCTCATGGAAATTATCGTTCCATGAGGGGGCGATTTTTACGTTAAGCGTGAAGCTGTTATGTTTATCACTTGCGTGGTATATGGATAATGGGCATTTCCCTAGGATTTAAGTTTAACACTCAATTGTCCTGGTCAAGCGAAATTGTAACACCAGGGTATAAATTGTATTAAGCTACCCT
>CAZLLK010000002.1:0-91193 GCA_964560435.1 uncultured Oscillospiraceae bacterium | reverse complement strand
CATTTTCCTTTACTGGCTTATCTTCCAACGATTTAGTATCCCAGCAATACCCCTGCTGCTCTTTGAGCCAATCTTTGCAGCAATCGTTGATGCGGATTATATCCATAGATATCAGGCTGCCCGTAAAGCGAATGCCGTCGACTACGGAGTTGCTTGCTTGAGTTGGAATGAATCTGTTATGCAGCCGAACACATGCAATGAACGACGCTGCGGATGGGTCAACGATGATTGTTTTAACTGGAACATCGCCAACAAACTTTACAAGGTCTTGATGGTATTGTTCGTCTGTTCTTTGGATTTGTTTTTCACGGCCTGAGTAGTAAAGCTCGTCAACACGGTACCAGCACTTTTCAAAATATCCCCACAAGCCAACGCTGAACGGGTTTTGTGTGCCGTAATCGCACGAAAGGACATATTCCGTGTATTTGCGTTCAACCGTCGGGACAACGTGCTTTGCCGGGTCGAACATATCAAAGATAAGCCCTACAGCAACGCATCGTTCCCCTAGAATGTCTCGCCTATACCAGACGCTACCGGGAGTATATTTACTTATTAGGATTTGCTTTCGCTCTTCCGTTATTGTCGCATTATCGTTCATAGTGAAATGCTGATATTGGTATTTCCCGGCATAATCTGTTTTGAATTTGTCTATGTACCACGAATAAATCGTGTGGCTCGGCTTGCACGGGTTTAAGTCCCAAAGGGTAAATGGATTTAATGCTGCTGTTTGACGGCCCATAGCGACCTTTATAAACGATGTCCGGCTGTCCTCGCAGTCGTAATGCTCGTTTATTTCGGTAGCCATCCACATGCCGTATGAGTTACCAAGAATTTTCTTGTAACTGTCAGCCTTGCCGCCACCAGCAAATATAATTATCTTTTCGCCGGTTTTTGTATCGATATATAACGCTTCATTGCCTTTGTATTTGCCCCACCTGCACCGGCCTCTAAATAGGTTTTCAAGTCCGAACCCATTACAGGCTCCTATATTCAGCTTTGCATTAGGCAGCGTTGAGCCGCTTGCAAGATGTATCTTGTCCGGGCAGGTTTCCAAGTACGCGGCGGCAATAATGCAGTTATCGATTGTTTTTCCGCTTCTGATAGCACCCTCTGCAACAATAAAGTCGCAGTCAAGTGATTGCTTTATGTACGCCTTGTGCTTCGGGGAAAACTCACCCCATTTGATTGTCTGTGTTTTATTCATCGGCGTTTCTCAGCATATCCACAAGCGGAGTTAAATCCTCTATTTCGGCAGTGTCCGATTTCTTCATATCAAACATTCCTAAGTGTTTCATGAGCAATTCCAACGCTCTGAGTTTGTTGCTGTACTTTAAGTCCGCATCAGTATAATCGGCGGCCTCTTTAAAGCCTATTTTAACGAGCTCTGCAAGAACCTTGTCTTGAGTGACCTCGTTTCGCTCAATTTGCTTTTTTCTGCGTTCTTGCAAGTATTGCTGAATGTTAAGTTTTGATAAGTTTTGAGCCGCAACTACTCTCGCGTTTTTCTCGTTATAACCCGCCCTAATAGCCGCTTGTGTGGCGTTGAGGTCAATAAGATATTCATCGACAAATCGTTTTTGTTTATCGTTAAGTTTATCAGCCATCATCACCACCCCATTTTTACTTGTTATAAAAATACAGAGACAGGACAGCACCATGCAGAAAGGAGGCGCATGAGCTTACGAGGCTGTCCTTTTATCCCCAACAGTTTTTCTCTTGCAAATCGCCCATGTTTTGGTACTGCAACCAACGAGAAAAACACAAATTTTGCTTCACGTATTGTCAGCTTACATGTTTTGTTATAAAATGTCTTTATTTGAGAAAGGTGGCAAGATTATGGCAAAACCATATCCTTTTCCTGATCCGAACAACTGCTCCCCCAATGCTCCTGTTTCGACTGTCCCAGGTGAAAAAGTTGTAGAGCTCTATAACAGATACCACGAAAAGGACGAAAGAATGCAGAAGGTAACCACAAAAGTTCAGAACTGGTTAATTTCAAAAGCTAAAAACGAATATAGTTGGGATTCAGTCGAATTCGCTGGGAGCGAATCCATACTTAGAGTAAAAATGGAAAAATTCAAAACCCCAGACGAATAAACTCAGCTGAAAGGGCTATTGTAATGCGTAGATTTGTAATAGCCCTTATCCAACACCTTGTTAGAATGTGGGATTACTGCCACAAACATCTTTTTTATAAGTCACTTGCTCCCACCCCTAGCTAAACGCAACTTACATACCCAATAAAAGAGGGACAGCCGTCAGCCTGTCCCTCTTTCTATATCCAGTTTACATTAAATCACGTTTTATGGGCCTAAAATTGTAATCTTTTTGTACTTAGATGTTTACAAGCCCCATTTCCAAAGCAATAAGCCCGAGAATACCGTTTATGTGATTGTATCCTGTTTTTTCGCTCATGTGCAATTTTATTGCCGCTCCAGTGATGGTGTATGCCCTCTTCCAGTAGACAAGGTCAATTAACCGCCTGTCTGTTTCACTAAGACCGTCCAAAACTTTCTCAATTGCCATACAACTTCTCTCGGTGGACAGTATGTAGGGACTTGTGACCATCTTTATGCCGAAGCTCTCCGTCGGATTGCTTGTACTTCCGTTGCTTACGCCACCAACTAAGGAGTAACTTGGCGTGTTGGACGGTATCATATCTTTCTTGTAAAGCTCAAGCTGTTTTTTGTCCTCGTGGTAACGCTCAAGTTGCCACTCGACAAACCCCCTGACTTTGGGTGCTAACACGAATTTATACTTACTCATTTTCACCACTCCTTCCGCGCCATTCCCACCTATTATCTGCGATTTTGCCGTTGCCGCCTCCTTGGCACCCACCTATTTTACAGTATCCAGGGGATGGGTATTTGCCATCGTCGCAGTTATGGCAGACAGGACAACATCCATAGATACGCAAGTCCTTAATCGCTGCATCACGTTCTTTGCACATATGGTTTAATTCTTCTGCGCAATCTTTATGTAAGGCAATTGCTGCATCTCGTTCTATCCGTAGCCGCTCATTCTCCACTTTTAACTTCTCATATTCGGTGTAGTTAAACGCTGTTGGTCTTTCCATCGTCAGCCCTCCACATACAATTCAGGCTTACTCGAGTAACAGAAGTACGTCCATCCCAGTTGCTTATCATATAACGTCGTGTGTGTCCCTCCGCCTTGTGTAAAGTTAGCCTGGAACACCACCGATGGGTCGTTAAGTATCCTTTCACCCTCTAGAAGTCGCCTTGCTATGTCGACGCATCGGGCATCCGGTCGCAGCTCTTCGAAGTACCGGCTCTGCGAACCGTAATACTGTCCCGGCTGATATATGACCTCGCGGATTGTGTTCGGAAACTCTGGAGATGCTACGCGGTTCAGGACAACCTCTCCGACGCACATCTTCCATTCGTCGCTTAGCCACTTAGATCCTGCTTCGGCATAAATAATCTTTGAAAGCAAATACAGGTCGTCCCATGCGATTTTCGAATATGTAAGCTCTTGGCTGTCAACCTTAGTGTTTCGTGCATCTGCGAGCTGTCTGCCGCAGTCGGCATCACCTACGACGGCCGTCGCCATCATCTGAGCCATGTAGTCGGTGTCGGGTTCGTATTCTACAGCGTTTGCCGCTACTACTATGCCGATTAACAAAATAGCGACAATGCAAATAAATGCAATTAGGAATCGCGCGGTTTGTTTAGTTTTCATCGTAGTCCTCCTGTGCTATTTCGTATTTTTTAAGATTACCGTTTCTGACCCGGGTTACTAGGCAATAGAACGAGGCCAAAGTCCGTTTCAAGGCCGAAGCGCACTCAGCAGCTGTACCTGATGCGACAATCTCATCTGTTTTAGAGAGATATACGGTGTAGAATTGCTTGCGGCCGTAATTAGGCGCGTTTTCACTCACACTGCTACCTCCTGCTCCAGCTCTGCCATTGTGGTAATAGACTTGCTGCACCATTCAGGCACGTTCGCTCTAACAATCGCCGTCGCCATTGGAGGACAAACCATATTGCCACATCTGGCTACTTGCTTTGTCTTTCCGTACTCATTGCCGAGGTAGTCACGGTCAATAATGTAATCAGACGGACAGCCCATCGCCGAATAGAGTTCCGTAGGTACCAACATCCTCAGTCCTATGTCAGCGATGAAATAGGCGGTACCGGCAATCCAGAGCAGCAGCACTTCATCATCAGCAAGCGTATACCCGCAGTATGTGTTCAGTAGCTCGCGCACCTGCGGCCAGTATTTCAAATTGCTACCGGAATGGTATTTTTCAACTGTTGTGTACACTGTTCCGAATTCTCCGATGCTGGCGGTTATTGTGCGTAATGGTCTGAAAACGTCCTGCCCGATGTCCTGACCTTTGAACTCTGTAACATGAGCAAGTGCCAATGCGTTGTGGTCAATCGCTGTGACTGTTGGTAGCGGCTCATGCGCATCTGCACCATCTACGCCGCCGTAATACTTAGTGACGTGTGCCAGTGTGAGCGCTTCGCGGTCTTTTGTCGTGGCTGTATGTAACGGAACATTGACCGCCTGTGCGTTGTCTTCACCGCTGAAATACTTTGTCAGCTGCGCGGATGCCAGTCCGTAGCGATTGGAACTGTCAACCGTCATTATCGGTTCGGTCATAGCCTGTCCGCGTACGTTCTCAGTCTGTTCGCTGTGATACTGGATGAGCGAAGGGGTAATTAAGCACGTTTCCGCCTTTGACACCTGAGTGTTTATCGGTTCATTGGCTCCACGAATTCTGTCACCACCGCCAGTCTGACCTATCGCTATAAGAGACGGAGTTATAAGCTCATGAGCTCCAACGGCAGTAATTGTAGAAAGCGGATTGCCGATATTCTCTGGCTCGTTGTTGAATTTGTAGTTGATGAGGTTTGGAGTTATAAGCATCTGCTGTCCACCGGATGTGATTGTGTTCACAGGGTCGCGGGCATCCGTACCGGCAGCATTGGTGTTGTTGTGCATGGTGAACGGTGTCATGCAGGGATTGACTATGCCATAACCGAGTTTTCCCGTTACTGTCGGCATAGGCTCCGAGGGGTCTTGTATCCTATCGGCTCCACTGTGATTACACTGCACGACGAACGGCTTCCCGCTCTTGATTGTAAATTTGTCAACGCCACGGATTACACGTTTGAGGGTGTTATCAGCAAGAGGCCTGACCGATTTTTGCCCGAATTGCGCTTTGATTTGCTCTTTGCTCTCAAAGATAGACGGACACGGTAAAGACCAGTCTATAATCTCCGCGGCGCTTCTCCATTTAGGTTTGCCGTCGGCGCCGTCTTTGCTGTGAGTAGACTCCGGCCAGACTATCGGCTTGCCATCACATCGGGCTACGAGGAAGAACCTCTTGCGTATCGTCGGCGCACCATAGTCTGCTGCCACAAGTTCGCGGTGGTCTATCTCGTAGCCCAAATCAGACAGCTGCTGCTTCCACTTTGCAAAGGTCTGCCCCTGCTTTGACTTCACGGGCTTTCCCCTGCGGACAGGCCCCCAAGTCTGGAACTCTTCGACGTTTTCGAGGATTATCACCCGAGGTCTGACCGTTCCCGCCCAGCGGAGCACTATCCAAGCTAGGCCGCGAATGTTTTTACTAACTGGCTTACCGCCCTTTGCCTTGCTGAAATGCTTGCAGTCAGGCGAGAACCATGCAAGTCCAACCGGACGACCGCGGCAGACTTCCACGGGATTGACGTCCCAAACGGACGCTTGCAGGTGCTCTGTGTGCGGATGGTTCGTCTTGTGCATCAGAATTGCATCGGGGTCATGGTTTATCGCAATGTCGACTATCCGGCCAGTTGCAAGCTCGATGCCAGTGCTTGCCCCGCCGCCTCCTGCGAAGTTGTCAGTGATGATTTCATCGAATATGTTAGCCTGTGCTTTCATGTAACTATCCCCTCGACCACTATGTACAGTCCCGGCACCTTCGCCCAGAACTTCTCGCAGATTTCTGAGGCTACCTGTGCATCGTCTTTCCAGAAGTGGTTGGCTGTCATAACGTCCTTCAGCATCTTCTGGAGGTTGTCCGTATCGGGCTTGCTGGTTCGGTACTCTCCGTCCTGGTGTTTACCACAAAGCGGGAAGCACCATTTGACCATCAGCCTAACTGCTCCGGTATACGGTTGCTGAGGTCTGTGTGGACCGACTGCATCGGATAGCTTTACACGTACCGCTTTCACTTCGGGAGGTTCGTAGAATATCGGCTTACCACTCCGGACCATGACATCAAGCATCTGGTGTGTTGTAGTTGGCGGGTCCATCGGTACAAAAAATTCTAATCTCATATTTTTTCCTTTGAGTTCATAAAAGGGCAATTGTGCAGACCCTATTTTGTCAGCTCTAGGCTCAACCCACATGGGTAAGTAACAATCTGACAATCGCCCCGTTACTTCACTTCGTTAAAGTTTCGTTTTAAAAAATCATTTGTCAACGTACGGGGAAGGAAGTCGTGTGGGGGAGCCCTCGACCCCCACACTTTCTTCACCCGTTGACCGTAGGGACAGGGACAGAAATATATATATTTATATATAGGTTTGTCTGTCCAACGGACAATAACGATTGCAATCGGTTTTGTCCTCCACTTTAGACAATTAAAGTTTAATCGCTTTTGTCCATGCGGGACAATTTGTCATTTATCGGTTTTGTCCAGCTGTTTTTTGCCTACCGAGTTCTTGTCCAGCCAATATCCACCGTGTTCTGTTGCGCGTCTTTTGGCCGTTTTCTCGCTTACTCCCATGTACTCAGATAGTTGCTGAATTGTAACGTTACCATCAATTCCACAAGCTTCAAAAGCGGTTTCGAACGAACTTTTCCTCTCGTCCTCACGGTCTTCAGGGCTCTTTTTTCTGCCGAGATTTTTCTTCCAAGGCGACCCTTTTGAGGTAAATCCTTCATCAGTAGAAATGTCACTTAACGTCCCAATCCGGTCTAAACGGTGTATCGGATAGTCGAACCAAACATTAATTGGCGCGAACTTCGGGAACTCGCGCAGTGTACCTTCAATACGCCATCCGGTAACAGAATCTGTGGCGTCCTGTGCGGCATTCGCGGACTCTTCCGTCGCTATCAGTGTCGGGGGGCTTAGCAGTCGCTTACACGCGTCGTGCATTGCTCTCTCACTGCACATATCGTCTTGAGATACTTCGTCTTTCCAGTTTAGAATTGCTTTCTGCAGCATCTCCAGATACGCTTTCGCAGCTGCTTTTTGACGGATATGAGCTTTTACAGAATCCGTCAGGTCGAGTTCAATCAGGTCTAATAGTGCATCGGGATCTCGCGCAAACACGCCCGAACCAGACGCACGGTCCATGGACTTCTTGCCGCCCTGACCGCCTTTGCTGTGATGATGGCAGTAGATAACGGCACAGCCTAATTCGGTACATACCTTGTCAAACTGATTGCAGAATTGAGCCATCTGGTCGGCGCTGTTTTCGTCGCCGGTGATGATTTTGTATATAGGGTCAATGATAATTGCTATGTAATTTTTCTTCATTGCTCGGCGTATCAGCTTTGGTGCAAGCTTGTCCATAGGTACGGATTTGCCACGCAAATTCCATATCTCGATGTTTCCGAGATTGTTTGGCTGACAGCCGAGAGCGGTGTAAACATCTTTGAAGCGGTGCAGGCAGCTGGGTCTGTCGAGCTCTAGGTTGACGTATAAAACGCGACCTTTCGTGCACTTGAAGCCCAACCATTCACGACCTTCAGCCATTGCACAGCATAGTTCAATTAATGCGAAGGACTTACCTGCTTTTGATGGTCCGGCAAGAAGCATCTTGTGTCCCTGCCGTAGTAATCCATCAATTAGCGGCTGAGATAGCTCGGGGAGGTTGTCCCACACGCTGGTAAGGCATTCGGCGTCTGGTAGGTCATCGTTGACGCTTTCAAGCCACTCCTTCCACTCTGCCCAGCTGTCCTTGCCTATTTTAGTGTCAACAATATATTGCTTGTTTCCGTTACGCATGATTCCAGGCATTCTGGACAGGCGCGACGGGTTTTTATTCTGTGTGTCTACGCTCATCCCATTTTGCTTCAGGACATTGTAAAGATAGTCGACGCGCTTCCGGTACTCTTCGTAGTTTGAAGCATCGACGCGGACTATAGCGTGTAAGCTTTTTTTGCCTGAATGAATAAGGCAAACGACCGGAAGCTCGAGCTCACGGATAATTGCGTGCTGCTTTTCAATTTCCAAATCGTCGGATTCAACTAAGGCGAAGCGATAATCGGTAACGTTTGAGTCTTTGACTCCGTTTCCGTCTAGAGGGTTAAAACGGATCCAGGCGCCTGCTTCGGGGGCATAGTCGCCAATTACCTTGCCTATATCTCCGCCACACTGATTAAGTTCTTGAATGAGCTGCCCGGCAGTTCGGTCCCATGCGCCTTTATTTGCTGGTATATATTTCTCGTCCTTCTTCCAGCTCCCCGTAACATAACCAACATTTTCGGAAGCTTCAAAGAGCAATTCAAGATATGTAGTTAGTTCCTTCACGGGGTTCCATGCGGCTGGCTCGTTGACTTCTTTGCCTTCGAGCCAGCTCTTATCAACTACGACGCAGTTATCTTTTTTACCTATGGAATCATTCCAATCAAGAGCGTAACCTTCTTCGGGTCCGCAAACATAGGAGCCATGCCAGCCTTGACTTCTGGCAAACTGGACAATCGTTCCGCCGGTAACCGGTGTCGAGGATCCCGTAAAGCCATCCCATTTGCGTTCGCATTCTCCGGCATGGTATCGCTTGGAATCTAATCGACTCCATGCATCCCACTCTTTCACTGAGTATCCGGCGTCTTTGAGCGCCATACCTACGGAAAGCCAATCTTGGTAATCAAGCCGTGAAGGGTCAATATTGGGTAATACTTCTAATAAATCCAGCTTGTTTTCCATGCGCTATTACGCTCCTTTATATTCAACAGGAATAATGTCATATGGTACCCGCCAGCCGTTTGCGGCTATACGGTCTATAAGTCCTTTTGCGTTATCAAACTGCCATGTGCCTACGTGCTGAAAGCCTTTGCCTTCGAGAAAGCGGATTTGCTTAGGCGTGGTCAATCCTTCCTCGCGGCGTTTATCAAGGCGTTCCAGAAGCTTTGTAGCCTTGCCGGCGTTATCTATTTCATCTGGAAAAATCCCTAGTTTTTCAAGTGTGCTGATTTGTTTTTCTGATGGAGGACCTAACTCCCAGCCGAACGCGGGAACGTAGCTTGCCAGGTCTTCTGCCTGTATACTCATTTCGAACTGCAAGGGATCTACGAGTTTACGTTTACGAGATTTCATTTCTTGGAGTAGTTTTGCTAGGGCATCCTCGCGCTGGGCAACAACATCCTCGCTTGCCTTTTGCTCTGCCTCCTGTATATCTACAGGGCATCCGGCTGCTTCGATGTTCTCTGTCATTTTTTGAGCAACTTCAGCTGTCTCACAAATAAGGTTTGCAGGATGGCATAGTTCATGCCGTTCGGTATTCCAAAGGAAATCCAGCAGTAATAATTCGGTTTTGCCGGGGAAAAGTCTTGTGCCGCGTCCGACCATCTGACTGTACAGGCTGCGGATTTTCGTCGGCCTAAGCACAACAATGCAGTCGACAGATGGACAGTCCCAGCCTTCTGTAAGGAGCATGGAGTTACATAGAACGTTGTATTTTCCGGCATCAAAGTCTTTGAGTATTTCTGCACGGTCAGTGCTGGTTCCGTTAACTTCAGCAGCGCGGAAGCCTTTGGCGTTTAAAATATCGCGGAACTTTTGCGAGGTCTTAACTAGTGGCAGGAAAACGACCGTCTTGCGGTCTCCGCAGTTTTTAAGCATTTCATCGGCTATCTGATAAAGATAAGGGTCAAGTGCCGTTCCGAGATCTCCAACTTTGAAATCGCCGTTTTGGGTACCGACTCCGGACAAATCAAGTTTAAGCGGAATTGTAAGAGCTTTTATTGGGCTGAGAAATCCGTCCTTGATAGCTTTGGGAAGTGTGTACTCATAGGCGAGCGAGTCGAAATACTGACCCAAATTACGCATATCGCCACGGTCAGGAGTTGCGGTAACTCCGAGGACGTTTGCATCACTGAAATAGTCCAGTACCTTTTGGTAACCTTCAGATAAGCAATGATGCGCTTCATCAACGATAATGTCATTGAAGTAATGGGGGTCAAACTGAGAAAGCCGCTTGTCACGCTGAAACGACTGGACAGATCCAACTACTACGCGATACCAACTTCCGAGACACGTTTCTTCAGCTTTTTCGGTAGCACACATGAGGCCTGTGGACTGAAAGAGCTTATCGGAGGCCTGCTCCAGGAGTTCTCCTCGGTGAGCGAGTATTAGCACACGCTCACCGAGTCTGACACGATCTTCTGCCACCTTAGAGAACACAACAGTTTTTCCGGTGCCCGTGGGCAAAACCAATAGGGTCTTTTTTGTTCCGGAATTCCATTGCTCAAGAATTGCTTGACGCGCTGATTCTTGATAAGGTCTAAGCTTCATAATTAGAACGTCCCCGGCGTGTAACCCTGCGGCGAAGAGGCCGATGCTGTTGAAGACCTGTCAGTGGCATTTGGGTCGGGTTCATAGAACTTCAAAATTTCATTAGTCTCAACCGCATCTCCCTGCTTGTTTTTGTATGTACGGATGCCGACTTTGCATCTACCTCTTGCTCCCGGAACTGCCGTCCAGTTCATAGTTACACGTTCACCGTGATTGCGCTGGCCGATTGATGTGAAGAACTCGCACAGCAATCCTTCTGTATTGGAGTGTAGATAAAGGCTATGCTTAATAGAGGCAGTTCCGGCTTCGCCACCGAGCAAATCGATATGAAGGACAGCCATGTTGCAGGGCGGAAGCTTTGCGCCTTCCTTGGGCGAATATCTCGCGCGTTCAAACGTTGTTACAAGAAAGTCATAATCGCCTTTAGGCAGTACGATAAAATCGGCGCCGTCTTTTTCGATGGAATCTTCCCATCCAAGTTCATATCCTGTTGTATTTTCAGCCATAGTTTTTAGTCTCCTTTGTTAATTAAAATGGTAGCCTGTTGGGGTCGTCTTCGATGAATTTGCGAATCTGCGGCCATGCGCCGATAAGAACACCGTTAACAAAGTCAAGCGGATAATCTCGAATTGGCATGTCAGCGGGGAAATAGTGCTTTTTGAATACAGCCTGCTGTATTTCAAATGGGAATATCTTTGCTTCGTCCATGAGTTCAAGCAAGCCTCTTGGAATTCCGGTTCTGTCATTCTCGGGCTTTTTAGGCTCATTAGGAAGTTCAGTAAATACCGTAGTCTTTGTTTCAGGTTCCGCAGTAGGTTGTTGTGGAGTCTGGGGCATGGTGGCATCTGGCGTCTTCTGCTCAGACGCTGGGGGCGATATGGGAATCCTCGTATCGGGATGCGAGATAGCTGAAGACTGTTGATTTACTGTTTGCTGAGGTGCTGCATTGAATAAATGCGCTATATGAGCAAATTCAAACGATAGCTCATCGGGAAGTCCATGGCGGTTCTTTGCGTCCCAGCAAGTATGATGAGTGGTATACATGGTGCGCTTGCCGCCTTGCGCTTTGTTTTTACCTTTCTGAACACCCTGATTATCGACATTGATTACATAGGTCTTGTAGTTGGCGAAAAGCACGATATCGGCCCATTCCTTGACAAGTGCTGAGGTTTTCTTTTCTAGTTTCAGCTCCCATCTGTCGTAAGCACCAAGCTCGTCTGGCTGCTCGACCTTGCGCATTTGCGCATGGCAGTTGAGAACGACATTGATACCAGCGCTTATTACATCTTCCAGAAGGTTCAGCAATCGCCCGAAATCTTCTTCCAGGAAGATGTAGCCTTTGCCGTAACCTAGATCCTCAATGCCGGATATATGCTTTTCGGCACATATTTTGTTCAGGCAAAGCGTCTCTGCCCAGTCTGCCGTATCAATTATTAGTGTTCCGCATTCCTGCGAATGGCTTCTGAAATACTGAACCTGCTCTATAAGCATTGCCCAGCTGCTCGGAGTAGGAGTTCTGGCAACATTCATGAACTTCGTGCTGCCTTCCGTATCGATAAAAACGGGGTTAGGAAACTGTGCGGCAAACGTACTTTTGCCTATGCCTTCAGGTCCATATACGACAACTTTCAACGCTCCACCTATTACGCCGTGAGTAATTTGCATTAAAATTCACCGGCCTTCCATGATGAGGATTTATTTTCTGCGTCTTGGGTACTGGTTACTGGGACAACATATCCATCACTAATAATTATTGAGCATTCGTCACCAGTGCTGACGCGGGTCGCAATGGCCTGTAGCCCTTCTGTTTCGAGCCATGCCCCGAACTCCTGCAGAGTTTTAAGGTCCATCTGCTCAAGCTTATCAAGCAATACAAATCCGCATTTTGGATTAACCGCACGGACGATTGCAGTGGCGACCTTTAGCTGGTCGGAGCCGGACAGACCGTCCCATTTGTACCCCTTATATGTAAGCTCTCCATTCTCTACGGAGAGACCATCAAGCGGAAGCTTTGTTCCGTTCAGTAAATCCATTTTCTTTTGGCGTACTCCATTGATTTCGCCTGTCAAGCCGTCATACTGCGAGGAATATTCTTGCGCGTCGGTTTCTGCCTTTTCCTTATCGAGGTTCGCCCGGACTCTGATGTTGATAGAGTCAATGTTGGAGATGTTACGCTCAAGTTCCTCGGTAGATTCATCGTGAAGATCCTCGGCGGACTTACGAGCAATAACGGTGTTCTGCTCAGCAAGTTCAAGACGTCTTTTCGCTTCATCAAAAGCAATCTGAGCTTGTGCCAATTCACGGTCGCAGTAGTCACGGCGCTCTCTCATACGTTGATTTTCACCATTGCGTGCAAGGATAGTCTGCTGTTGTTTAATTAGATCTGATGCAGATATAAGGTCTTTGGGGGCATCGGGATGGTATGTCATTTCGGCAGCATACTTTTTCTTCTGGTCGGCAATCTGTCCGATAGTAAGACGGCGATTATAGAGCTCGCTTTCCTGACGTTCGAGTTCATAGAGCTCTGCGCCTACACCGATAATCTGAAGTAGCGTGTCGGCTTTTTCTCTGTTCGATGCCTGCATGAACTTAGGAAGATTAATCGCTAGCGTTTCTACAAACTCATTGAGGAGCTGCTGACCGCTCTTGTTTCCCTCTGGGTCGATTACTTTCAGGTCGCTGTTTTTGCCCTTACGCTCAACGATTAGACCGTTTGATAATTCTATATGTATAGACGGTGGCAACACCGAGCCGTCACGAGCAGGTTCAGACGGGCGGAAACGGTCACCGCCTAGCGCCCATGCTATCCCGTCAAGTACACTGGTTTTGCCCTGATTATTGTCACCGCCGATTATTGTAAGACCATTTGCAGCGGGGACAATGGCACAAGCTTTAATGCGCTTAACGTTTTCTAATTCAAGCTGGCTGATTTTTATGCTCATGCCGTGGCACCTTCTTTCAGAGATAGCGCGACCGTTGCAATAAACTCGCTGTTTGTCGGCTTGCCCTTGTTCGCGTTAATACTGTTGCCAAAAAGCTTATGGATCGATATCCCGTTTCGGTTAAACGCCGATTCAATGGAGTGTCGGATACCGCGCTCTACGCGGGTCGGCGTTGTGTTGTTCTTTTTGGCGACGTCGGGGTATAGGCGCTTAGTCGTCTCGTATATGTAAACATCGTCCGAAATCGCAAACTCAAGTGCGTCTGACAGATATTTGAATCCAAGTAGATTTGCGGGTATGCCGATTTCTAATAGAGCGGTTTGTATTTTATTCACTTGACATTTCCTTTCGTATCCTCATATAATGAGGTTGTAAATTTGTTTTTGTTTGCCGCCCCTCGACGCTGGTACCGCCGAGGGGCGGCGCTTTTGTTATAGCGACACGACTACGGTTCCGGATTCAATCAGGTCTGCAAGCTCTGTATCAAAATATGCTTTGATGGTCTGTCGGGCTGTTAACTTCCACATACCGCCATCGGCTTCGATAAAGGAAATACCACGTTCGTCGATGCGAATGAGGTAAACGCTCGCCGGCTGTTCAAGTTCCTGAAATGTACGGTACGGCTTGAGGGAAACAAGCGGCCTGATTGTTTCCGTACCCTGCAGGGAGATACCCTTCTGCGTAATTACGCTCATTGCAACACCATCGTCGTTGTATGTAACTTTTCCGCCGCAGGTGATTTGAGACAAAAGACGAAGAGCGTAATCCGAGTCAGTCGTTTTCTGGAAACGCGTCTGCAGAGCAATGGCAGCACGTTCAAACGGAAGCTTGACCTCTGGATCCCATCCGGGAACGTCGGTAGCGTTTGCCGAATAAAGCGTAGAGCGAATATAACGCTTGTCCGCGACAGGCTGAACGAAGCATTCTACGCGATTGAACGCAGGTACTGTTATGTAGAACGGACCAGCGTAGAGCTTGGCGGCTTCCGTCTTTATGAGCTTGACAACGGAATCAAGACTGGTAAGAGACTTTTCCGACGGTGAGTCAATCTCGGGGCGAATTTCAGTCATTTCCTTGTCTGCAAAGGTATGGTCGCCTATAGTCTGGAATGTCGGACCTGCAAGCATAACGATTTTTTCTATGGCTTCTTTTAACATGATTTGTCCTCCTTAAGAACATTTAATTAGTCTGAGAGTTGCCGGCGCTTCTTGTTCGGCGCCGGAGAAATCGACTTGGCCGGGAATCTGTGGTACCATTTCAACAATCTGAATTTCTCCGTTGGAATCGGAACCAGAAATATACAAAGTGGTCCTTATGGGATTTGTGGGGGTGAGGGTCATTTTCGTGGAAAAATTCGTTACGATATTTGACCGGTTATCGTCCGGAGAGAACTCCATCGTAATAGTGAGTTTTCTCTTTGCGGTAGCTTTGGTGTTGGGATCCATGATGTTCTCTATAACCTTTGGCATTTCGTGATCAACGCGTTCCATGAATCCGCCACGGCACATTTCCAAAATAGATTTTGCGTAGTTTTCGTTCATATTGACTTTTCAATCCTTTCTGATAAAATATGAGTAGTTAATATTGGTCTTTGCTCTCAGTCGAAGTTGCCGCTTCGCTGGGGGCTTTTTCTTTGCACTCGCAAATCTCTCCGGGGTCTAAGTTCAGACCGCATTCGGGGCACGCATGGTAGTACGGCATTTGGTAGCTCCTTTCATTCTTTTGCTGCTGCAGATTGGGCAAACATATACTTTGTCGCTTTTGGCGAGTCGGGAAACATTCCAACGCAATTTGCAGTCAACGCAAATCCTGTAACGTTTTTTCATGACCTTACGGTTACACCTCCCTTCGCGTAATATTTTCTTGCCGCTTGTCTTCTGCGCTGGTCACGGCAGCGAGGACAACGAAGATTCTCTTCGCGTTCAAAGAACGTGGCACCGCAGCGTACGCAGTATTGTGGAGGGATTCGCCGGAAGTTGTTTCCACAATCATCACAGCTCGTACAGCCGGCAGTGCAGCCTTCGACGGCATCCCAGTTCATACACATATGCCGTTGCCAGTATTCATCAAAGCCTAAAGCGTTTCGTTGCATCTTAAGCAGAGCAACGAGCTGAGACAGATCTTGCTTGACAGGTGCTTTACGTCGAGCTTCCCAAACGGTCAACTCCGGTGCTCCTGAACCCCATCCTCCAGCGCCAATCATCGACCGGACCTTATCGGCGACTTCTGTCCGATAAGTCTCAAATACGCGACCTCGTACAGCTTTTTCCGAGCGTCCAACGAGCAAGCCTATTTCGGTATAACTCGCCCCGCTGCGGATTCCGTTGGTGATAATCTGAAAATCCTTTTCAGACCAGGGCGTATGATTGTCTGCTTTGACGGGACGTTCCTTTAGTCCTAGGTCGGTACATCTTCTTTGGATAGCTCCAGCTGAGCGGTGTAGCTGTGCTGACAGTTCGGCATAACCGTATTTGTGCTGCTTGAGCAGGTGGATAAGTCGCTGGTCGTCGAGCGTGGTCCAAGGGTCTTTGCGTTGTATAGCAAAAGCCGCATAATCTTTTTTGCGCTGTTCCTCAACCCAGGGCGGCTCTATTCCGAGGATGAGTGGCTCCATCTTTGAAAAGTCGATAAAACTGCGGTTTTTCTCTGCCCATTTCCAAAACTCATCTATATAAACGACTTTGAAGGAGCACTGATTATTGCGCTTGCTGTGTACTGGAAGGCCTCTGTTCTTTATCCATGAGATTGCTTTGTAGGAATAGGCGCTGTTGCTGCCGGTGACGGCTATGAGAAGTTGATTGAGGGTTATGTATTCGCCACTTTCTAGAAACGGTGCCAAGCCCATCCGGTGAACCCTTACCATGATGGCGTTTTCACTTCGGTTCAATTTCTCGCAGAGTACTGGCACGGGGGTCTTGCCCCAATTCTCGCAAAGGTAGTCGGTCTCTTGTGTGGTCCAGTTTCTTGCTTGTCCCGTAGGCTTCCTCCTTTCAATTGCACGCTCTCTCTCACCGTGCTAAAGTTGACAAGTTGTCTGGGGATGTATCGGCAATCTATCAATTGCTTCAACGACGTTAATCATCGCGCTACTTAGCTCAGCCAAGTCGTGGTTTGTAATCATAGAGTCCTTAGATTTCTCGGCGAGTAGTTCTAGCTGCTTGCCGAGAATTTTTTTCACTTTTTCAGGCTTCATTTTCACTTCCTCCTTTCATCTGAATGGTATTACGGCGCATACTCCGAAGTACACAGCAGTGAGATATGCGATAACGATTAGGCCTTCAGCAAGCCCTTTAATAATGTCTCGCCAGCCGATGCGAGCGATTAGGTCTTTCATGAATTGGATCCTTTCTACTAGGCATGTCCATGTTGCGCGGATTGCAACCGCGCAGGGCTTACGCGAGCGCCCTTAGTTCTGGAAACACATCTTCAGCGGCGGGCATATCATCGGGTATGTTAAAAACGGCCTTGCCTCTGAATAGAGCATTCAAATAGCCCTGTTTCAGAATTGTAGCAACGTATTGCTTCTGTTGTTCGCTTAGGTCATCGGTACTGACTAGCCTGTCGCCAACGTGTATGTAAGATATGGTCTGAATCTTCCGAACCTGCCTCGCCAATGGAACCACCTCCTTTTAAATAGGTATGCGGTATGCGGTATGTCCTGTGCATTGTACGAATCATTGGACTGCTGTCGCGGGATTGTCTGGTTATGCAATCTTTCCAACCATTTGTCTATTGATGAGTAATGCTTTAATTTGCTGATAGTCCATACCCATTTCGAGCAACGCAGATATCTGATACTGCAATTTGGTAATACGCTCGATTTCGTCCGAGGTCATGTACTCAATCGCCTTTGATTTCTGAGGTGCGTTTCGTTCTTTGCGGAGCTGAATGGCTACTTTGCCGGTTGCTATCTTGTAGGCTAAATCTGTATAAAGCTTGTAATCCCATTTGCTATGTTCGACTTCTTTAATTACATCAGTCAGCTCACGGCGTATCGGCTTAAGCTCTTCACGGAGCACTTGACGCTTTAGCAGTTCGGAACGCATGAGGTAAAATTGACGGACAAGTTCGGTTTTAAAATCAGCCACAATGTCATTATTTTTGAGAAACGTGATAAGTAGCGTTGCCTGTTGCTCGTTAAGTTGATAAACCTTTTTGTCGTTTGTGCCTCTGCTGTACTTAACAGGTGTGATTTCAAATCGCACCTGTCCAAACTTTTCGAGACGCTTCATTTGATTTTCGATTGTGCGCTGGACAGAGCGGTAATTAATTCCTGCGTATTCCGCGATTACGTCTGATGTGGTAAACGGTGTTGCCCCGATTTTGTTTGGCTCGATAAATACGATGACGTTCACGTATACTCCTTTCTATACTGGTGCCTTTATAGCTTCTTCGATTTTTGCTTTTGACTGTGCTGTATCCTTGTGACCGTTCAGTATTTGACTTATGTATTGCTCTGAATAGCCAGTCAGTTCAGCCAATTTCTTGCCCGTAAGTCGTTTCATATGCATTTGAGCCACTATCTGCGCACTCCATTCGTCTGGCATTGTTTCACCTCCAATTAAACTTTTTAAAAAAATAGTTGAAATTATTAAACTTACGTGATATTATATTTTTGCTGTAAAAATAATACATAATAGTTTAACCGTTTCGACCTCGATGTCAGTATAAGTCTAATGCTTTAGACTGTCAAGCGAGAAAAGTCTAATTGGTTAAACATTGTTGAATATTGCCAAAAGGGGGAGAGCTGATTATGGACTTTTATGATAAATTCCTTGCTCTTTGCAAAGAAAATAATGTTTCTCCAAGCAGAGCAGCCATCGAAATGGACATGAACAAAGGTACAGTTAGTGTATGGAAATCAAAGAGTGAAAAGGGCGAAGAAGTAACGCCTTCTTCGCCTGTTATAAATAAAATTGCTGATTATTTTCATGTGTCAACAGACTACTTGCTAGGAAAAACAGAACATCCGAATGATTACGTTCTTTCGCCTGAAAACTATCCCAATGTCTTAAAGCCACTCGTAAAAGAAAATGGCATCCCAATGGTTTTGTCGGTTGATCCAGCAATTGGCTATCTCGCCCCCGAAGAACTTGCGCAATTATTAATTGAAGAAATGAAAAAGTCCCCCGTTCGATTTGATGCAAATAATAAAAATTCCATAACAGAAATGATGTCACTCTTGCCGGATGCCATTAGAGATAATCAAATGTCTCTTTATGATGTTGTTCAATATGTTTCGAACAGTCCTGAAATAATGGCTAAATTGAAAGAAAGCGGATACAACGAACGGGGCGAATTGACTATTCCTCCCGATGCGTTTGAAAGCGCTAAAGAAAAAGCCTCCGGCTCAAAAGACGGTAGCAGCAATGCAACTATATTGGAAGATGCGCGCCTTGTTCGTTTCCCCATAATCGGTTCTATTTCGGCCGGATATTGCAGTCTTGCAGATGAGGTGTATACGGGAGATTTTGAACTAATACCATTAAGCGACTTGCATGGTTCTCCTGATGATTATTTTGTGTTACGGGTTAAGGGGGATAGCATGTACCCTCGCGTACTCGATGGTGATCGAGTGTTTGTGCGTAGGGCTAGCACCGTAGAAAATGGAAAAATCGCCGTAGTGTTATACAACGGCGATGAGGCGACTATAAAGAAAGTTAACTATGATAATGGAAAAGTAATTGAATTGATACCATATAACCCGGAATATCAAATAAAGCGCATTGAAGGCGCAGACCTTGAGCAATGCCATATACTCGGAGAGGTTATACAACTAGTGCGGAGTTTATAAATTGCCGCCCTCTGCTGTGCTAAACACACCAAGGGCGGACCAATACTTGAGAGGAGTCTAAATGCCTACTGATGAGATTAAAATCGCCGCCGCATATATTCGCGTAAGCACAGAAGATCAAGTCGAATATTCCCCCGATGCACAGCTCTACGAGATTCGAAAGTATGCCGCCAAAGAGGGCTACATTCTGCCTGATGAATATATTTTTTTGGATGAAGGTATTTCGGGCAAGAAGGCTAATAAAAGACCGCATTTTCAGCAGATGATTGCCGTTGCCAAAAGTGAAAATCACCCTTTCGATACGATACTGCTTTGGAAGTTTTCTCGTTTTGCTCGCAATCAGGAAGAAAGCATAGTTTATAAAAACATGCTAAAACGAGATCGTGTTGATGTGGTAAGCATAACTGAACCAATAGTAGATGGCCCGTTTGGAAGCCTTATTGAGCGCATTATAGAATGGATGGATGAGTATTATTCCATTCGTCTTTCTGGAGAAGTTAAACGAGGGATGACCGAAAAGGCTCGTCGGGGCGAGATTCAGACAATTGCTTCATTCGGCTATAAATTTGACAATGGGAAACTCGTGCCAAATCCGAGCGAAGCAGAATTAATCCGTGAAATTTTTCAACGTTTTATCGCGGGGGAAGGTTTCTACCCTATTGCACGCTGGCTGAACGAAATGGGTATCAGAACTCATCGGGGCAACAAATTTGAAAACCGAACAATTGAGTATATTATACGTAATCCTGTTTATGTCGGCAGGTTAAGGTGGAACCCGGAAGGAAAGACAAGACGGGATTTTGATAACGAAAATATTATTCACGCCGATGCAAATCATCAGCCACTTGTTGAGGTGGGGATATGGGAAGAAGCTCAGGCTCAGGTTGCTGTTTTGAAGTCCATATGGAAATATAAAGGCCGACCAACCACCGAACTAAAGGATTGGCCGAGCGGAATCGTTAGATGTGCAGCCTGCAACAGTACGCTCGTTTTTGAAAAGCCTCATTACTATAAGTGTAATGCATACGCAAAAGGCGGATGCAGATTTTCGCAGCACGTAAGAGCGGATTTGATTAAAGAAGCAATCATTGATAAGCTTGAAAAGGATTTAGACGCAGAAAGCCTGTTGTGCTGCACTATAACCCGTAAAATCGAAAATAGGGAACAAGATATCTCACGGCTTCAATCTGCGCTCGATGGCGTTGCCCGAAAAAAAAATCGTCTCCATGAAGCCTACCTAGCAGGGGTTTATACCTTGGAGGAGTACAAAAAATACAAAGCCGATCTTGCCGCAGAGAATGAACAAATCAAGGAGCGTATGGCAGAGTTCGAATCGGTTTCCAGTGAGAATTCAACTGCGGCACTTAAAGAGACTATTTCTATTGCATTGAAGACGCTACAGTCTCCTGATGCTACATTGATTGATAAACATAACGCTGCGAATGAAATAATTGAATCCTGTCTATGGGATAAATCCAGGAACCTTCTTACTATCACATATCGGCTTATTTTTTAACCTCTTATCATAGCCTACTGGAGTCTGGCCCACCATACTGAGTTATAATTAATTTAGCCAATCTAGGGTCAGTGTTTTTGATTTTTATCGGAAACTCGAGCTTCTTATCATACATCCACATTATCCGTTATCCTCCATCAGTTCGAAATTGTATTTCTTTTGCCACGGCCACGGGTTATCAATCCACTGCCACGGTTGTTTGCTAGTGCAGTGGTTTGCGAGCAGCATCCCGTACAGCCTGTTATATTCCTCTCTGAACTGCTTAACCTGTATAACGTAGTTGTTATAAAGTTCTATCGCTTCCATATCCTCCGGATGAGTATTCAGATACAGGTGTATATCAATTATAAAGAAATCCAACTCGGTTATTATTTTAAGCATTTCTTCCTTACTCATCGTCATACACCATTTGACCTTTCGTTTTACTATAATTATCCCACAAAGGCGGGAAAATCGTTCCCTTGGTAAGAGCTGCCGCGGGGCTGAAGGTTGTGCATAGTATTTGAAAAGGCACGTATGCCTGAGCAAGTTTTACGTTTTCCAATACCGTTTCCTGCGGTATACATTCATCCACTATTGCTTTGGTTTCCATCTGCAAATCTCCTTTTCTTAGCTGCAATTGGGCCTGCGCTAACACATTATATTATCAATTTTAACAAGGTGTTAAAGACGTCTTGCCTCTTTGAGATAGAGGCATAAAAAGTCTCTCGATAACAAGACGTGCGAATAATAAGCCATCTGCCGACCTTGTTAATCTTTGTTAAATATAATGATAAGTGTGTACACAGATGAGCTCTGAAATTATTGCACCTACTGGGATTGTTTTTGTTGTAGATAAAGGTGTTTAAAACAGCGTTCCCATGACTTTTTGATAATTATAATCAACTAACGTGTTACATCCTAGAGTAAAGCGCCCACATAATTCAATCAACAATCTCGATTCTCAGCTGCGCAGCTAAACGCGCCCAAATTCAAAATATACGAGAGCCGAAAAGTGAACGCTTGTAAAAAGCAACATTGAAAAAATGGGGGGGTGCATACCCGACACCTCGGGAGCGCGTCTGACTGGCAGTCGGAAGTAAGGTGGTTAATCTCCGCCTGTCTCCACCACAATCAAAAAACAGCCTAAAACAATAGTTTTAGGCTGCTTTTTATATTTTCGAGAGTTTTTCTATGGGGCTTAGCTAAGCCACGGTAAATCTCAATTCTTTGATATTACAAACATTCAAGCTTGCGCAAAGCCGTCCGTAGAAAAAACAAGCGCCCGTATGCATGACTGAACGTAGAATTCTCAGTTCGGTGCAAAGGCGATTGCTTTCTCACACAAATCTTGGTTTATTTCGAATTTGTTACATAAATGGATTTTATTGCTCATCAGAGCCATAAAGACAAATCTTCAGCTCACTCAAAAATGCTCTCATGAACAATCTGAAATTATCGGCGTTTATTTTCTCCACTGCAAGCTTGTTATAGCTTAATCCAAAACTGCCTTTTATTTCTGGAATATCAATGGTTACGCAATTGTCAAGCAGCTCCGGATAATCATCCATAATAAGAGTTGTCAAAAAAGCATAGCCCCATCCGCTGTTTATCGCTTTTATAGCAATGTTTATGCTGTTAGTTTCCAAAACGATCTGAGGATGAAAATCATACTTATCGAAAATCGGGTCTAGCTTATATCTCATGCCACTTTTCGGAGGCATAGTTACCAAAGGTTCGCCACGTAGATCATCAAGCGTTATTTTTCCTCTGCCGATCAGCCTGTGTCCCGGAGGAAGCAAAACGCATCCGATTTCATAGAAGATTTCTTCTGTAATTATCCCGAAGCACTCATCTTCACCAATAGGCGGACAGCATAACGCAAAATCCGCATCTCCTCTGGACAACGCATCAATCATCTCTTGCTTTGAGGAATGAAGTATAGACAGCGCATAGATTGGATTTGTATTCTTGAATTCGCTTATCAGCTTTGGTGAAAAAGCCTCTGTATTGCTCAACAGAGTTATTGTCCGTTCCTTTCGGTCAAAGAAATAATCCATCTCAGAATATAGCCTGTCCATATCTGCCAAAACCTGTTTTGCGTATTTATAAAACACCTCACCATTTGAGTTGAGTTTAATGCCTCTGCTTGATATTTCAAAAAGCTCCCCGCCTATTTCATCTTCCAATTGTTTTATTATTTTTGTCAAAAAAGGTTGGGCAACGCCAAGTCTTTCCGCAGCTTTTGTAATATGTTGCATCTCGGCAGCAAGGCAAAAATATCTTAAATCTCTTCGCTCCATAATGCCTCCACTAGAATTTTCATCTGATATATATAATTAAATCAAGCGTGTGCCGACAGCGTCGGCGCGCGTGCGGTATAATGTTCGCTTGCAAACATTATACCATAAACCGCCCCAAAAACAATTATTTTTCAGGCTATTTTATCAAGGCGTTTTTCTATTGGTTCATAATTTTAAGACGTATCAAATCATACTTTTCGAACGGATTGATGTATGTTAGTTGTGCATTATTCACACGTTACAGACAAAATATTATACGTTATTGTGTCATTGTGATAACATCAAGCTGTAAACCAATGCTTGCACATTGGTTGTTTTTTGAACTCACAAAACCTTGAATCAAAGGAGCATTAAGATGGAAAACTGGAAAAAGCACTATGACGAACACCTAACAAGCATGCCGGAAGCCGCAGGCAAAATCATGGCCGGCGACACTATCTGGATGGGCAGCACACTTTGCATACCTTACGATTTTATGGACTCATTGGCGGACAGATCAGAAGAACTGAGCAACATAACGCTTCTTGGCAATATGTACCTTGCGCCTACAAAGATTATGATGGATCCGACTTACAAAAAAACCTTCCACACAATATCTTTTTTTGCAAATGTGCTTGAGCGTATGGCAGCTCAGATGAACAATATCGATTTTCATTCCGCGCCCTATGGCTTTTTGACTGACGCTGTTACTAATGTATATAAGGCAAACGTAGTTGCTATTGAAGTTTGCCCTCCTGATGCTGATGGATATTGTAACGTTGGTGTCCTCGGAACAAACTTCACTCCTGATATTATTAGAAACGACTGTGTAAAAACAAGAATCGCCGTTATGAACAGCTATCAGCCAGTCGCTAACGGTGACGCGGCGCTTACGAAGCTTCCTATTACAATGTTTGATTACATTGTTGAAAACAATCATGATATCCCGTCTCTCCCTGTTACATCTCCCACTGAGTTTGACAAAGTGATTGCGCAGCAAATCATGCCCTATATCAACGACGGCGACACCATTCAAATTGGAATGGGCGGACTCGGAAACCAGATTGCCTATGATCTTAAGGAAAAGAAAGACCTCCATGTTTTCACGGAAATAGGTACTGATGCTATGATAGACCTCGTTGAGGCGGGCATTGTCAAGGACATCAAGATGGGCGGAGCATTCGGCAGCAAGGAGCTCTATAAGTGGCTCGGAGAACATGGCGATGTAGTGACACTTCTTCCGATAGGCGACGTTATCAACCCTGAAGCCATTGCTAAGGTTGACAATATCGTAGCAATCAACTCCACGTTTATGATTGATATCACAGGTCAGGCCTGTTCTGAGGCTCAGGGCAGCAAGCAGTACAGCGCAGTCGGTGGTTCCTTCGGGTTCCTTTCCGGCGCACCAAAGGCAAAAAACGGCCGCAGCTTCCTCTGCCTGCGCTCCACTTTTACAGATAAAGCAGGAAACATTCATTCAAACATCCATGCCCAGCTTCCCCAAGGCTCCATCGTTACGACGCCGCGCTATCTCCCCCAGTATATCGTTACGGAATACGGTGTTGCAAACATTTATCTCCGCTCGATAAAGGAGCGTATTAAGGCGCTGATTCCCATATCTCACCCCGACTTCAGAGAACAGTTAAAGCAGCAGGCAATTGAACTCGGAATGATAGGCGAGGAAGATTTTTAAATAAAGAGATTTTCCGGTTGGTTAAGCGCCCTTAGTGCTAAACCTAAATATTTTTTTAAACGGTAATACATAAGGAGGATATATATGAGTTACGAAAAATTATTCGAAACCAAAATTTCAGGCGATTCAGTTAAAGCTTGGAAAGCATCCGGGAAAAAGGCATTAGGCTATGTTTGCTGCCATGTCCCTGAAGAAATCTTTTATGCAGCAGACGTTCTTCCTGTACGTCTAAGAGCAACAAACTGCGTTGACAGCAGCGATGCAGAGGCATGGATGTCCAGCTTTAGCTGTAGCTTTGCAAAGTCCATTCTCCAATACTTAATGAACGGTACATATGAGCTTGACGGTCTGGTGCAGTCTGACGGCTGTATGATGGCAACACGTATCCTTGACAACTGGGAGCATATTTCAAAGAAGCAGGGAATAAACGGCCTGTTTATTCACCAGATTGGTGCTCCCCGTATCACAAACGATACCACAATCAAGTATTACAAGACTGAGCTTCAGGATCTTGCTGATGCAATGGGCAAATTCTCCGGCAAGGCAATCACCGATGAGTCCCTCAAGGCCGCAATCGCAAAGACCAATGAGATGCGCGCTCTCATCGCACAAATCTATGCTTTACGCAAGGCAGAGAACCCCGTCGTTAGCGGTTCTGAAATGCTTGCAATCACGCTTGCAGAGTGTGACCTGTCCATAGACGAGTACATTGCGCTTCTCAAGGAGTTCCTTGCAGATGCAAAGAACCGCAAGCCCATCGAGGCTCGCGCACGTCTTATGGTTATCGGCAGTGCACTTGACAACCCCGAATACCTCAAGGTTATCGAGGAAAAGGGCGGCATAATTGTTGCTGACGACCTCTGCTTCGGCTCCAAGGCATTCGGTGAGCAGCTTGTTGTTGACGACAAGGATGTTATGGGCTCAATTGCAAATTACTACCTCAATCGTCATACCTGCCCCCGCTCTCTCGACAACAGACCCGCAATCCACAAGGATATCGTGGCTAAGTGCAAGGAATACAACATACAGGGTGTCATTTATCAGAAGATGCAGAACTGTGAGTGCTGGGGCGGCGAGGCCTTCTATCTTGAGCCCGACCTCAAGGCGAATGGCATACCTATGCTTCAGCTTGAGCGTGAAGAGCAGATGGCTAACGCAGGACAGCTTTCTATCCGTGCAGAAGCTTTCATTGAAATGATAGAGAAATAACAAGGAGAAAATTGAAATGGCTAACGATACTAAAAAGGTCGAGTTTGCAGCTGACGAGAAGCTCAATCTTATTGATTTGACCTGCAAGCAGGTTGACAGCATTTATCAGCATATGCTCTCAAAGGGCAACCCCGATGTAATGTGGACTGTTGACATTCAAAAGTTCCAGTGGGAAGAAGTCCGCGACGCAGCTAAGAACGGCAAAAAGCTTATCGCTTTCGGCGGTCCGGTCCCCGTAGAAATCATGCGCGCATTTGACTGTGTTCCTTTCTTCCTCGACTGCATTTCAACCCGTATTGCATCCCAGGAGGCAATTTGCAGCCGTTACATCGACGAGACAGAAAAGTATGCCCCCACCTCCATGTGCGGCATCGATAAGGCACAGCTTGGCTGCATGATTAAGGGTGAGCTTGGTGTTCCTGTTGACGCTTTTGTACACGCTACCGTCCCCTGCGACTCCGCTCGTATTGCATACCCCATCATTGAGCGCGTACTGGACTGTCCTTGCTTTACTCTCGACTGCCCCTTCCGTCATGATGCCAAGGGCTATCAGTACCTTGCAGATCAGTTTGACGCATTCGTAAAGTTCATGGAAGATCTCACCGGTCTTAAGTGGGACGCAGAGCGCTATGAGAAGTTCAAGGGCATCATGGAAGAGTCCAACAAAGCCTATGTTGCACTGAAAAAGATTTCTGACCTACGCAAAATTAAGCCCTGCCCCCTTCCCGGACGTATGCTCATTCTTAACGAGCTTGTTGCGTGTATGTCCGGAACAGAGGCTTGCACCACCATGCTTGAGACTCAGCTTCAAATGGGTCAGATGCTTGCAGATATGGGCATGAGCGCCTCTCGTTGCCCTGAGGAAAAGTATCGTGTCTGCATGATGCAGAACATGATGTGGTCCGACAGTGGCATCATGGACTGGATGGAAAAGACCTATGGTGCAATCACCGTTATGGACGGCTTCGGCTATCAGGATGGCATTCTTTATGAAGATTTGGACAACTGGGAAAAGGTGAAGCTTGTTGGCGCTATGAAGATGCTCAACACCCCCATGATTCACGGCGCAACCGGCCCGACCGACTACTGGATCAAAATTATCGACGATATGTATGCCGATTACAGCGTAAACGTTTCCATCTTTATGGGTCATGTTGGCTGCAAGCACACATGGGCAGCCGGTAAAATCGTTACCGATATGATTCAGGAAAAGTATGGTATTCCCACACTTTATGTTGACGTTGACGCAATCGACCCCCGCTACAAATCCTCCGATGAGCTTCGTGCACAGCTCGGAGAATACATGGAGTCCGTCGTTGGAGCGACCAATTTCAGCAAATAGCACTTATTAAATAATTAATTAAGCACAAAACAAGCGAGCCATTGAATTGATAATTCAATGGCTCGCTTGTTTTGTTTAGTCGCTATTATTTTCTTCAAGAGGCTTCAAAGCATCTTCTCCATAAAGTTCAATTTCCAAATTACTCAGTGATTTCATAACAAAGTCTCTGAAATGCGCATTATTTCGGTTTTCAAGAGAACGTTTTGGATAGCTAAGCCCGAAAAAGCCTCTCTTTTCGGGTATGTCTATTTCAACACAGTATTGCATCAGCTCTGGGTGCTCGCTAATGATGAGCTTTGTCACAAAAGCGTATCCAAGTCCGCCAAGCACCGCTTGAATTAACATATTGAGGTTGTTCGACTCGCAAATGATATGAGGACGAAAATTGTACTTGTCAAAAACCGGCTCAAGCATATTACGCATACCGCTGTTTTTTTGCATTGTTACAAGCGAATAATCGCGCAAATCATCAAGGATTACACTTTTCTTCGCTAGTAGAGGATGATTTGGTGGCAAAAGAATCAGCCCGTCTTCATAAAACGCGATTTCTGTGCAGACTTCACCCGAATCACTACCTGCAATTGGAGGGCAGCACAGCGCAAAATCAGATTCTCCACTTTTAAGTGCATTTATCATTTCCTGCTTTGACGCATGGAGAACGGAAATCGAATACCTCGGATTGGCTTTCTGAAATTCCAATATCAGCCATGTTGCGAAAGATTCTGTGTTACAAAGCAAAGTAACTGTGCGTTCCTTTCGGTCAAAGACGTAGTCCATCTCCGTGATTAAAACATCAATGTCATCAAGCGCCTTTTTTGAGTATTTATAGAACACCTTTCCGCCTGGCGTAAGTCTTATGCTCCTACCGTCTTTTTCAAAGAGCTTTCCACCGATTTCTTCTTCAAGTTGTCCGATAATCCGAGTCAGAGAAGGCTGCGCAATTCCTAATTTATCTGCGGCTTTTGTTACGTGTCCCATTTCTGCTGTAAGACAGAAATAACTTAAATCTCTAAAATCCATATTGCCTCCCGAAAAATGCAAAGCGAATGGATGTATTCACAAATCATGAATTGATTCATACATTTTCAAATAATACACCCGTAGCAAACAAAATATTATACAAGCTTATAGTCATATGTTAATATTTCACTGTGAGTAATTCAATTACTCTTGTGTTTCCAGCCATCATTATTCCAAATTATAGGGACAATCGCAAAGCCAAAACACATAATCAATCCTGCCAATTGATTCGCTCTGTATCTGGTAAGCAGAGCACAACTCCTTCTTTAAAGCTGTCGACCCTATAGTTTGGAATTTATGATTGGCAATATTAAATATCATAACATTCATTCCAAAATAGTCAAGTATACATACTTTTGTTATATGACCTCCCGGTGTTGAAATGAAAAACATTTTGCGTCTCAACTGGAGCCTAGTGAAATCGAGCTGATGGTACATTCTGCCAAATGTACCATCAGCTTTTTGTCGTATTCCCGAATAAACTTATGTTGACGGCGACATTATACCATCGTATAATGTTATCATTGGTAATAATTGTGCGCTGTCGTATAAACAAAGGGAGTCATTCTATGAGCGGAACAACAAAACGTCTTGGCGACGCGGAACTGGAAATCATGCAGGTTTTGTGGGCGGCGGAGGAGCCAATCACATCAGGGTATATACAAGCGCAGCTTAAGGGCAAGCGTAACTGGGCGCTTTCAACGCTTATGACAACGCTTTCCAGGCTTAGCGGCAAGGGCTTCGTTTACTGTGACCGTACAACAAGGACAAATATGTATTCACCTCTTGTTTCAGCCGCTGATTACAAGGACACGGCGGGAAAGAGTTTTTTCGAAAGGCTCTACGGCAGCTCCGTGAAAAGCATGGTTGCCAGCCTATATGACAGCCGCACCATCGACGATAACGATCTTCAAGAGCTGCGCGACCTTATAGATGAACTGAAAGGGAAGAACGAAAATGGCTGAAACGTTGTTTGTGGCGTTGTTAAAAACCTCAGCAACAGTTAGCACCGTTATTATCTTGATTTTACTTCTGTCACCCATTATAAACAAGCGATTTGCGGCAAAATGGAAGTATTACACATGGCTCGTGCTTGCAATCAGCCTTCTTATTCCTATAAGTATTACGCTGCCGCGAGCCCCGGTAAACATCACGATTCCGGACGTGCAGTACAGCGTACCGCTTCACGAAGAAGAGCCTGTGATGCCCTCCGTCGCCGCCGAAGTAACACCTGAGCAGGTTCACCATCAGACAATCGTCCCGCCAGCACAGACAGCCACCCGAAAAACTATTACTCTCACGCAAATGGTAATGGTCTTATGGCTTGTGGGATTTGCGGCATTTCTACTTTGGCATATCGGATGTTATATTGTGCTCAAACGTAGACTTCTCAGGTTCGGAAATGCTCCCATTAGTCAAAACACACGTTCCGCTTTCGACTCAGCCGAAGAGAAAATGGGCAGGTGCAAAGCCGTTCGTCTGTGTGTATGTAAGCAGGCGGCCGGCCCCATGATTTTGGGATATTTCCGGCCGATAATTGTTTTACCAATGGATACATACTCACCGCGCGAGCTTGACTTTATTTTCAGCCATGAGCTGACACACCTCAGACGCGGAGACCTCTGGTACAAGCTGTTTCTGCTTTTTGCAAACGCCGTCCATTGGTTTAACCCTGTCGTGTACCTCATGGTTAAAAATGCAGCGTCAGACATTGAGCTGTGCTGCGACGACGAGGTTGCCGGCAAACTGTGCTTTGATGAACGGCAGGCATACGGTGAAGCCATACTCTCCGCCGCGGCTGCCCACGGTAAGCTTTGCGCCTCACTGACGACCGCCTTTAAAGGCGGAAAGAATCAATTGAAACGTAGAATACTAAACCTTTTTGACACTGGCAAAAAGCGAGGCGGAATAGTGTTGCTGCTTATAGTAGTGCTTGTTATTGCACTCACAGGAACGCTTGTCGCGTGCAGTCCGAACAGCTCTCAATCAATTGTTGTGGCGCCGGTAGCGCTATCATCAAACGTTTCCAGTGAATCAGCACAAACTGTTGACTCTTTGGAGCCGGCTACTGCCAGCGCACTTCTCTCGGACTACGGCTATGGCATTACTCGCAATCTGGAGGGCTTCCCATGCACCGGCATCAGGCTCTCAGACGACCAAGTTACCGTCTATCTGACTTCAATTACATTATACGAAGACAGCGCAATGGTCACATATCTGTTGGGGAAAGATGAACCATCAGAGGAAATCATCTTGCCGGAGCTGACTGCCATTTCCTCAAACGGCACAGAATACCCTCTTACACCCCAATCCGGAGTCGCATCATACATCAAATATAGCTGTGAGGACGTGCCCGTTAGTGATATCAAGAATCTCCGCGTTGGAGATGAGACACTTTTGATTTCTGCTCCGCTTTACAACCATCCGAATGCGCTAAACATTACAGATGAAAAATTTGACGATATTCCACAGATGTCTATTCAAGAGCTTGTTGCATATTTAATTGGCAGAAGAGGCTCGGGCGAAGCCCACAAGAGTGCAACATCAGAGCTTATACAACGTTTCATTTCAGCTCCGCTCGAGTTTGGCTCGGTCTTTTATGATTCATCCTCTGTATGGGGCTTTGACAATGGGACGAAAAGCTGGATGTTGCAGCAGATATGTGGCATCTGCTATCCTAACTACTATAAGGCGAATCGGGCGGCATTTGACGCGGCTGTGTCCACTATGAGTAAAAACGGTTTTCCGATTCTCGCGCAAAAGTTTTCCCGTTGTATTGGGCTTTTCATATACCGTCTTAATAATTAGAAATGAAAAATCTGCAAAAACGAAATTACCTATATAAGCGGAAAGGAAACACACCATGACACAGAACACAAACGAAGCACCAAAAAAGAAAGGCAACGCAAAGCGTGGCTGGCTCATCGCTATCGCGGTGATAGCCATTATAGTTGCTACAGTTTCCATCTGGTGGTATGGCGACCAAAAGGCACCAGATATTGCCGGCTCCGAGTCGGAAAACTCTGAAAAAGCAGAAGAAGTTCCTGACGAGGCTATTAATATCGTTCACTCCTCTGACCGCGAGGTCGGACGTTATTACACTATGCTTGTTGTGGGCTATGACGCGATTGGAGCGAATACCGACACAATGATGGTCGCTCGTTTTGACGCGGTGGAGAAGAAGCTCAACATCGTTTCAATCCCCCGCGATACGCTTGCAAACGTGTCATGGCCGGATAAGAAGATAAACTCAATTTATCTTGCGACGGGCGAGAGTATTGATGGGCTTAAAAGCGGCATTGAGGACATTCTCGGTTTTGAGGTAGACAGCTATGCTTTCGTTGACGTCTCTGCGTTTGAAAAAATAGTGGACTGCATCGGCGGGCTGTACTTTGATGTTCCGTGCGATATGCACTACGACGACCCAATACAAGGTCTTAGCATTAATATCGACAAGGGCTATCAGTGGCTCAGCGGAGAGAATGCGCTGAAGGTCTGCCGTTACCGCTGGAGCTATCCAATGGCCGATATAGATCGAATCGGCGTTCAGCAGGATTTTCTCAAGGCGGCCATACCTCAGATAATAAGTCTAGGCAATGCTCTCAAGGCTCCGGAATTAACAAATATTGTCCTCGACAATCTGAAAACCGACCTTACCTTCGGTAACATTAAGTGGTACGTGAATCAGCTCCTGTCGATGGACACCGAGGATATTAGCTTCATGATGCTACCCGCCAACACCTGCTGTTCCATAAACGGCGTCTCATATGTGTCAATAACAGTCGACGACTGGATGGAAATGGTGAATAAATATTTCAACCCGTTTAACACCAAAATCAAGCCCGGAAACTGCAATATTCTCTATCAAATAGCGGCGGAGCCAAGCGCACACACCATCACGCCGTCCAACTACGTCGTTACAAACGGAACTCCGGTAGCAGGTGGACTAAGCTCCTTCCAAAAATACGGATAAAGCCACCAATGCCGTTCCCGTTTTACTTCTCAGTAACTCTCTGGCTCATTTAATGTTCGGTTCAAGTAGCATTGCTTAAATGGAAAACACCAACAATTAAATATAATAAGCGCCCGTGTACGGAACTGAGAATTTGCAGCTCAGTCACGCATACGGGCGCTTGCTTTATTTATGGGCTTTTTTTGCCTAAAGAACATTAAATTGATACAAATGAGCGAAATCGGGCACACAGATTCGGTCAAGGTGCTCGACGGGTAACGGGTAGGAGCTCCGCACCGCTCATGAGACGAAATGCTTCCTTAACTTTAGCTTGATGTGGCGCTTGCTGTAATAATCAAGATAGTTGATGGGTTCTGCCTCAAAATGCTCCAACGACTCGAACTCCTGCAAATACAGCAATTCCAGCCTCAGTAAATCGAAAAAGTTTGGTATATTTTAATGTTGAAAAAGAGCTGAGTTTGTTCTACAATTATAAGCCTGTGTTCTAAAATGCACGAAATTTATGTCAAGTAGGGAAATCATGACGAAAAAATATATCTGCGATTTGAAACGAGAATTCAAGGGATATAACGGGAACAAGCTAATGCGAGATTTAATGGCCGGTCTTACGGTATGCGCTGTTGCGCTGCCTCTTGCGCTGGCTTTCGGCGTAAGCAGTGGAGCTTCAGCTGCTTCTGGTTTGGTTACTGCGATTATTGGTGGAATTATCATCGGCATATTCTCCGGCGCCTCTTTCCAAATTTCCGGCCCGACAGGTGCAATGTCGGCGGTGCTTGCCTCTATAGTTATCACCTACCAACTGCAAGGCCTGTTCGTTGCTTGCTTCGTGGCAGGAATCCTGCTGCTGCTGGCTGGTATGCTTAAATTAGGCCGATTTATGAATTTCATTCCTATGCCAGTGGTAATGGGTTTTACATCAGGTATTGCTATTACTATCGCATTCGGACAAATCGATAATTTCTTTGGAACGACCAGTGTTGGCACTTCAATCGTTGAAAGGACATTTTATTTTATAAAAAACGGCATTCACCCCAGCTATCAGGCTGTCATTATCGGTTGCATCGTAATTGCAATCATGATTGCATGGCCAAAGCGATGGAACGCTAAAGTTCCTTCTTCCCTGATTGCTATCATAATAGCTACGGTCGCATCCGTTGTATTGCATTTTGATCAGCTGGCAGTTGTGGGGAATATACCCAAAACACTGTTTTTAAATGACCGCTTGTCTTTTTCCAATATTGATCTTGCAATGGTGAAGAACCTAACTTCGCCCATCATTACTATTGCGGCTTTAGCAATGATTGAAAGCCTAATGTGTGGTGCCAGTGCATCCCACATGAAGAACGAAGAATTCGACAGCAACCGGGAATTGATGGCCCAAGGTATTGGCAATATCATGCTGCCGCTTTTCGGTGGCGTTCCTGCCACAGCAGCCATTGCGCGTACCAGCGTGGCTATAAAGTCCGGTGAGGTCACCAGACTGACCGGCATATTCCATTCTGTGTTTCTTCTGATATCCATGTTTTTGCTTGGCGGCGTGATGGCAAAGCTGCCGCTGTCAGCCTTGGCCGGTGTGCTAATCGTCACAGCTTGGCGTATGAACGAGTGGGAAGGTATCCGCTATATGTTCAAGCACTCATTCAAAGCTGCGGTCAGCCAATTTTTAATCACCATGAGTATGACGGTGGTTTTCGATTTGACGGTTGCAATTGCATTTGGCGTTATTTACTCCGCACTTTCGTATGTTTGGTCTTCCAGTCATCTGTCGGTACACTTTGCTGACGTTACTTCGGATAAACTGAAGGTCGATGTAGATGGAACGGAATCAATGAAACACATGGCAGTTGCCTATATCACAGGGCCTATGTTCTTTGCAAATATTGACCAATGGAATGATAAGATTTCAGCTATTCCGGAACGGAATTTTTTGATTTTGTCTATGCGCGGTGTACCAAATATAGATATTTCCGGAGCCCAAGCGGTACTGGAGTTGTGCCAAGGATATAAGAAAAAAGGCAATGATATTGCATTCTGCGGCGTTTGTAGTGCCGTGCATGATTATTTGAATCGTGCTGGAGTTACTGCCATGGTTGGCGCCGACCATTTCTATATAAGTGCTGATAAGGCTATTCTGGACAAAATATAAAACACGCATTTTGATAATCTTTGCTTTCTAAAATGGAGTGCCATTTGTTTGGGTGTTCTTCTTAATATTGCAACCTTTTGGTACAAAATCGCGGTTTGATGACGCTCCACGGAAAAGCTCTCAAAAATTCAAATAACAGCCTAAAACGAATGTTTTAGGCTGTTATTTGTATTTGGTGGAGACGGACGGGCTCTCGAACCGCCCAACTTCAGGCTGCCAGTCAGACGCTCTACCTCAGCCTCAGGTGTGCACACCTGAGGCTGAGGCGTTTAGGGTGACGTATATGGGCGTTTGCGGTGTGAAAAGCATCTTTTTCTCTGCAATCTGCGCCATCATAATCTCTGAACGAGTCTCAAGAAGAGCCTAAATGTTTTTCTGTTTTTTTTGATGCAGTTAAGATGTAATCCGTGGTATAATAGCCACAGAGTGGCTATTATACTTCATTTAAACTTATATACCACTTTGGCGCTGTGCGCCTGTGGTATAATACCCGCTGAAAGACATTGTATCTGAATCATAGCGTAGAGATGTCGCTGTGATATAGTGTCATTAAAGAATTCTGAATAGATTATACAAAATGCAAAAACCTCGCTTTGCGGCGCAAAGGCAATCTTTGCTTATTTTAGCGATTATGTTAGGAAGATGTACGATGGAACACATATTGGTCGTAGACGACGAAAAAGAGATTGCTGACCTCGTTGAGGTTTGCCTTCGTAACGAAAATTATGAAGTACATAAATTCTATAACGCAACTGATGCGCTGGCCTGTGTTGAAGCTAATACTGTCAGCCTTGCTATCCTGGATGTGATGCTGCCGGATATGAGTGGCTTTACACTCTGCCAGAAGATACGTGAAAATCACCTTTTTCCAATAATCATGCTTACGGCAAAGGTGGAGGACATGGACAAAATCATGGGGCTGACGCTTGGCGCGGACGACTATATGACAAAACCCTTTAATCCGCTTGAACTGATTGCAAGAGTAAAAACACAGCTAAGACGCTGTAACCGCTACAATTCCAATCAGACTGTGGTGCCGGAGGTCAGAGAGCACGATTTTTCGGGGCTTTATATCTGTCAGGACACTCATCGCTGTGACCTTTTCGGAGAAGAGCTTCTTCTTACACCAATTGAGTTTTCCGTCCTTTGGTATTTGTGTGAACACCGAGGAATTGTTGTTTCTGCGGAGGAGCTTTTTGAGGCTGTCTGGGGCGAGAAATATCTCGACAACAACAACACCGTAATGGCTCATGTGGCTCGACTCCGAGAAAAAATGCACGAACCAAGCCGTAAGCCAAAGTTTGTAAAAACCGTGTGGGGGGTAGGTTATACCATTGCGTAACGAAGAACGAAAAAAGGTTGCCGTCACAGGCAATATTTTCCGGTTGGCTATCGGAAGATTGGTCTTGACGGAGGTCATTTATACAGTATTACTGGTAGTTTTTGGCTTACTTTCATATTTGATTTGCACCCGGTTAATTACGTGGCAGGGTGACGAGTTGTTCTATATCCTGGTAAAGAGCGTTTTTATCGACCCCATGTTTGCGCTTTGTATAATTTGGCTACTTGGTGCTATTGTCGTCGTTTTTTTGCACGTTTACCGCATGGCACATTATTTTCAGGACATGGCCTCCGCCGTCAATGTGATGGTTGCCGAGGATGAACAAATCATTTCCCTTCCGGCTCCGCTTAAGCAGGTTGAGCTGCAAATGAATCAGCTGAAAAGTGAATCGGCAAGGAACGCTAGAGCCGCAAAGGATGCGGAACAGCGAAAAAATGACCTCATCGTCTATCTGGCTCACGACTTAAAAACGCCGCTGACCTCTGTAATCGGATATCTCACACTGCTTAGGGACGAAAAAGATATTTCTGTCGAATTGCGGGACAAGTATACGGGGATTGCTTTGAACAAGGCGCAGAGATTGGAGGAGCTTATAAATGAGTTCTTCGACATTACTCGGTTCAGCCTTACCCACCTTACGCTTGAGCCGGAAACCATTAATCTCACCAGAATGCTTGAACAAATAACCTTTGAGTTTAATCCGATAATTGCGGAGAAGGGCTTAACATGGGATTTGTCACTGCCCGCCGATATGGAAATTGTATGCGACCCTGATAAGCTTGAGAGAGTTTTTGATAATCTCATCCGTAACGCTGTGAATTACAGCTATCCGAATAGTCCGATTTCCGTTATAGCCGATTATGCCAAAGATGTTGTGATTCTGCGTTTTACAAACAGCGGAAGGACAATTCCCAAGGAGAAACTCAGCAGACTGTTTGAGCAGTTTTACCGCATGGATTCTTCGCGCGCCAGTGAAACGGGCGGCGCGGGACTGGGACTTGCCATAGCCAAAGAGATAGTTTCTCTCCACGGCGGCTCAATTAAGGCCGCCAGTACAGACGAAAAAGTGACCTTTACTGTGCTGCTTCCATGTGATTGTAAGAAATACGTAAGATAATAGTTTCAATAATGTCAGAATTTCCTAAGTAAAACCGAAAACATAAAGCTCCCTGCTTTGTTACGATAATCGTACAAGGCAGGGAGCATTTATATTGCCCCAATAACAGGAGACGGCAAACAAATGAGTATTAGAGAAAGAATCACCGACTATTCCCGAGGGGACAACCTTAGACTGTTTTGGCGGGTGTTCTTCCTGCGAAAACGAGTGAAAAGCAGGCTGGGTAAGGACATTCTGACATTTTGGTGTAGCCGCTTAGCACATAAGCACGGCGGATATATCGGAAACGGCGCTGATATCAGCGAAGTTCCGAGCTTGCCACATGGTCTTCACGGAGTATACATTTCGCGCTACTCAAGCATTGGGACGGGCTGTAGGATTTATCAAAACGTAACTATAGGCGAAAACGGGCAAAAGGCCCCACGCATCGGCGATAACTGCCTTATTGGAGCGGGAGCGGTAATTATCGGGAATATAGTTGTTGGCAACAACGTGAAAATTGGAGCCGGAGCGGTGGTTTTTACAGATATTCCAGATAACAGCACGGTTGTGTCGCAAGCACCAAGAATTCTGACAGAGGAAAGCCACGGAGAGTAAAGCTCAAAACAAGTTTTAAGTTAATTGTATTTCAAGTGCGAGTTACTCGTCCTGCGGTCAACCGCAACACTAGCACAAATTATGACCATTCCTTTTGGGGTCAGTTTGTGCCTTAAGAGAAGAGAAAGGAATGGTCATAGTAATGCTTAATATTGCAATTATTTTCGGAGGCTGCTCAAGTGAATATGAAGTGTCGCTGGAGTCCGCCCATTCGGTTATCGAAAATCTTGACAGGAGCAAATTTGAACCTGTTCTTATTGGAATAACAAGAGATGGAGAATGGTTTAGGTATAAAGGAGATATTCAAAAAATTGCGGCTGGCACATGGTGCAATCCAACCGATTGTGTACGAGCCGTTATTTCGCCCGACCGTGAGATGCATGGCTTGTTGGAGATTGGAAAAGAAGAAATCCGAGGGATATTCTTGGATGCGGCAATACCCGTTATGCACGGGAAAAACGGGGAGGACGGAACGGTTCAAGGGCTGTTGGAGCTTGCGGGGATACCTGTTGTAGGTTGTGGCGTTCTCAGCTCTGCCTTGTGCATGGATAAAAACAGAGCACACCAACTCGTGAAAATGGCGGGGGTTTCAGTACCACGGTCGTTCACGCTGGCTGACAGAGAAGACTTTGCAAAGTCCGCAGAATACGCTGAAATACTGGGATATCCCTTGTTCACAAAACCCGTAAAAGCGGGCTCGTCCTTTGGAATTACGAGGGTTACAGAGAAGAAGGAATTGGAAGAGGCAATAGGCCGTGCGCTAGAATACGACAACGAAGTGATATTGGAGGAAAATATAGCCGGATTTGAGGTCGGTTGCGCAGTTTTGGGGAATGACGCGCTTATAACCGGCGAAATAGACGAAATTGAGCTTGCGGACGGTTTTTTTGATTTTACTGAAAAGTACAACCTAGTAACATCCAAAATATATGTTCCTGCAAGGATTTCGAAGAACAAAGCGGAGAAAATTACAACAACGGCAAAAGTGATTTATAAGGCTCTCGGTTGCCGTGGATTTGCGCGTGTGGATATGTTTTTAACGCCCTCAGGAGGGGTCGTTTTCAACGAGGTTAACACCATTCCGGGCTTTACGGCGCACAGCCGCTACCCAAATATGATGAAGGCTGGCGGAATGAGCTTTACGCAGGTTATTACAACGATAATCGATTTGGCGGTGAGAGAATGAAAATGATTACGCTTACAAAGGAAGCGGTCTATAGCGGCAGCCTGATACTTGTTAATAGCCGGTACCCATGCCATGAGGGCGCGAACGGAATTTCGCTCGTGCCTGTGGACGAAAAAAACCCTGCTGCACTGTTAGAACGCCAGAGCGCAAGGCTTTTGGACAAGCTTATTGATGAGGTGGGGGCGCGGGATAAGATTTTAGCCGTTAGCGGTTGGCGCTCGAAAACGGAACAAACAAAAATTTACGCTGACTCTCTCGCCGGGAATGGCAAGTTGTTTACAGAGAAATATGTAGCTCTGCCCGGTTTCAGCGAACACCAGACCGGGCTTGCAATTGACCTTGCTAAAAACAAGCCGGAGATTAATTTTATCTGCCCCGAATTTCCGTACGAAGGGATATATAGGAAATTTCGTGATATAGCTCCGATTTATGGTTTTGTGGAGCGGTATCCTGAAGATGGGGAGAGCATCACAGGAATCGGATGGGAGCCATGGCATTTCCGCTATGTTGGCTTTCCTCATTCAGCGATTATGCAGCAACGCGGAATGACGCTGGAGGAGTATCATTTGTTTTTGAAGAAGCACGCATATGGAAAAAACCCCTTTGTTTATGCTGCAAACGGACGGAGAATCGAGATATCTTATCTGAAAGCAAAAAAGAATGGATTAACTCAAATCAGTGTCGAGGACGGAGTGCTCTGTACGGTGTCGGGCAACAACGCTGATGGCTTTTTCGTTACGGTTTGGGGGTGAGCAAATGTCGGAAATGGTTACTGACCGAGCATGGATAGAATTAGATATGGGTAATCTTCGGCACAATTGTGAGGCTTTGCGCAAGCTTATGCCGGAAAAATGCCGACTGATGCCGGCGGTGAAAGCAAACGCCTACGGTCACGGAGCAGTGCCCGTGGCGAGAGAGCTAAATGCAATAGGGGTCAAGGATTTTTGTGTTGCAACGGTGAAAGAGGGTGTCGCGCTTCGCAAAAACGGCATTAAGGGCAGGATTTTGATACTGGGCTATTCGCATCCAGAATGCTTTTTACTGTTAAAAAAACACCGCCTGACTCAGACGGTGCTTGATAATGAGTATGCAAAAATACTAAACGACTATGGAAGCTTAATTCACGTTCATATTGGAATTGACACTGGGATGCACCGCTTGGGAGAACGCTGTGAGAATATAGAAAACATAATTGAGATATTCAAGTACAAAAATCTGGTTATCGACGGGATGTTCACGCATTTATGTGCCGCGGATTCAATGGAACAGTCATTTTCGGAATACACAAATGCCCAAATCATGTTGTTTTACAGCGTTGTTAATCGAATTGAAGCGGAGGGCTTGAAATGTCCGAAGCTACATATACAAAGCAGCTACGGTGTAATGAATTATCCTGAGCTAAAATGCGACTATGCGCGAGTTGGAATTGCCCTTTATGGGCTTTTGAGCACTAAGGAAGACACGGAAAAATGCAGTGCTGACCTTCGTCCTGTCCTTTCGGTCAAAGCTCGAATAAGTGTGGTCAAAAATCTGTCAGCCGGAGAATTCGTGGGTTATGGAATGGCGTTTTCAGCTCCGTGTGACATGACGATTGCCATTTTGTCAATCGGATATGCCGATGGTATTCCAAGAAGCCTGTCATGCGGTAGGGGAAGTGTCTTGATTGCTGGGCGGAAGGTGCCAATAGTCGGCCGCATATGTATGGACCAGATGTCAGTGGATGTGACCGGAATTTTGAACGTCAGGCAAAATGATGTCGCAATAATAATCGGTGAGTACGGAGAAGAGCAAATTACAATAGGCGAGGTTGCAGAGCAGTCAAATACTATCTCAAACGAGATTTTAAGCCGTTTAGGCGGAAGGCTGAATCGTGTTTTTAAAAACAAAATTGAAGTGGTGAAAAAGTGGCAGCGGGTTTCTGATGCGTCATATGGGGGGGAGCACTCTCCTGAAGTACTGCGCCCAAGCTACCCGTTTTTGATGTCTCTTTATCACAAGAGCACTTTTGTCAACGGGCATAAAGTGTGAATCAGAAAAAATACTAAAAAATCGCCCAAAGCTTTTCAATTGATATGTGCACAAAATGTAAGCCGTTTGTGAATAATACAACTCTGGTGTATTTCATATCCAATATGGAGAAAAAACAGATTTATTTGCGGAGCGCAACCGCAGGCTCGGTGCGGACTAGCTTGTAGCTTGCAAGCATACTCAGTAGCATAACAATTGCAAAGGTTGCTGCAACGGACAAAACGATCTGCGCTGTTGAGACAATGAACGGTAAGCTAAATAAACTGCTAACCAATGTGCTAAAGCCCAGTATGGCGAGATTCACCGCCGTAGCAAGTGCAGAAAGCTCTATGTTTTCTGCCGAAATCATTGCTGAAATTTGATGTCTGCTAAATCCGAGTGCCGACATCAAGCCCACCTCACGATAACAAAGAATTTAAGTGAGAGTGGTATAATAATTAAATAAGAAATTATTTAGGGAGGAGGACATATGCGAATTTTAGTTGTAGAAGATGAAACCGATTTATGTGACTCCATCGCAGAGGGCTTGCAGATGGATGGCTATGCGGTGGACACTTGTTATGATGGCAACGAAGCCTATGAACTTATAGTGGTAGAAACATATGACCTTATCGTCCTTGACCTGAATTTGCCGGGTATGGATGGCTTAGATATACTGGCAGAGGTCAGAAAACATAATAAAGATGTTAAGTTCTTGATTTTATCAGCACGAAGCAGTGTTTACGATAAAGTACTCGGACTTGATACGGGTGCGAATGATTATCTTGCAAAACCCTTTGACTTTGAAGAGCTGGAAGCAAGAATTAGAGGTTTGCTACGCCGCTCATTTGCACAGCAAAACACAATTTTGACCGTTGAGAATATTTCTCTTGATACTGTGAAGCGCGTGGCGTTTGTGGATGGTTTGGAAGTGTCACTTACCAAAAAGGAGTTGGCGCTGCTCGAATATTTCTTGTTCAATCCCGAAAAAGTAATTAGCCAAGAAGAAATGATGGAACACGTTTGGAATATGGAGGCTGATAGCTTAAGCAACGCTGTGCGCGTGCATATTGCATCCTTGCGAAAAAAACTAAAATCCGTTCTTTCTTATGACCCTATTGCGACAAAAATCGGAGAAGGCTACTATTTAATCGGAGGTAAGAAATAATGCTGAAGAAGATGCCGATAAGACTTCGGCTCACCGTGCTCAGTATTTTGCTGCTCACCGTTTGCTGTATCGGGCTGACCATGATTTTGAACCTTTCCGCAAATCGCATGGCAGATGTGATTGAGGCTATTCCGATGATGCCCGCAACCGTGGTTGAGCCAAATGCAGACCCGACAGAACAGACACCCTCAATCGGCATGACGGCAATCACCCCATCAGAAAGCTCACAAGCAGCACGAAACCGGTTCTTTTATCAAAGTGTGCTCTATATGGTGTTGGTGGTTGTTGTAGGTGGTGGGCTTACTTACTATATGTCTGGAAAAGCGCTAGAACCTTTAAAGCAGCTCAGCGGGCAGATGAAGAACCTTACGGTGCATAATCTTTCAGAGGATTTGCCAGTGCCGGAGAGCCATGACGAAATTGCGGATTTAACCTGTTCGTTTAATGAAATGTCAAGCAAACTGGACGATGCCTTTGACATGCAAAGAAGCTTTTCTCAAAGTGCCGCCCATGAATTGCGCACGCCGTTGACGGTTTTGAAGACCAAAGTTGATGTGTTTAAAAAGAAAAAAGAACATACCCCAGAGGAATATGATAATCTGCTTTCAGTCATCACAACACATACAAACAGGCTGTCCGGCTTGGTGCAAGACCTCTTAGAACTCACCAACATGGATGAAATCTCATGCGAAGAACAGATTGAGCTGAAAACAATGCTTGTTGATGTAACTGAAGAATTGTCATACCTGTCCAAGGATAAAATCACTTCTATTGCAGTTCACGGTGAAGAACAGATGGTGCGCGGCAATCGCAGCCTACTGTACAGAGCCTTTTATAATCTTGTTGAGAACGCAATTAAATACAACACAGAAAATGGAAATGTGCAGATTGTTATTTCATCCCTAGCAGGGCGGAGTAACGTTACGATTACCGATACCGGCATTGGAATTCCGGCTGAAATGCGAGAACTCGTTTTTGAGCCTTTTTTCCGCGTGGATAAATCTCGCTCTCGACAAATGGGGGGTGCTGGATTGGGACTCTCAAACGTTAAAGCCATCATAGATAAGCACCACGGCTATATTTTCATTTCGGAGAACCCTGCCGGAGGTACAATTTTCAAAATAACCATATAATAAAAACTACATTTAACCTCAATATAAAAAAGAGGATGCTACGCCAAAAGGCGGAGCATCCAAGGCAAAAAAATCGTTTGGAGATATTAAAGTTCTTTGCCGTTGTTAGGATTTGCAGACATTACTTTGACTTTTTCTGGGGTGATAAGTACAACCCCCTTGGGCTTGAGTTTTCCACCGGACATAGCTGCGGCTAGCGAGGTCCAAGTATCAAGATATTCGGCGGCGGTTGAGTACTCGGCTTTTCCGTATACCTCGTAGGACTCCATCTTATTAGGATCACAGCAAATGACGCAGATGCTGTTGTTCGCCTTAATGTTGGCCAGTGTGTTGTTCATGAAAATGTCGCAGAGCAAAATTCTACCATCATCAAGTATTTCCTTAAAACCGATAATCGAGATTTCCGGCGTATCGGTACAGGTACCAACATACCATAGCGGCTGAGCCTCAAAAAGAGCTTTGACTTTTTCATCAAGTTGCTTCATTTTGGAGCCTCCTTTCTTAATTTGCTATATTTTATCAATCCGCTAAGATAATTCAATATATTACGCAAATCATTAGCAACACATTATTTGCAGAGTTGCTACAGAAAACCATAGTATTAGGCTTTGCAACTTCGAGTGGGGCATCCAGGGCATATTCCAACGAGCTCGACTCCACCATTCTCTCTTCCCCATTTGTTTATTGCAAACAAAAGCGGGATGACTGACGTGCCCTTCTCAGTAAGCGCATACTCCACTTTCGGAGGTATTTCGTTATACTGAGTACGTGTGATCATGCCATCCGCTTGAAGCTCCTTAAGCGAATCTGAAAGCATAGTGTCAGTAATGTTGCACAGTTCCCCTCGTAGTTCGGAGTAGCGCATCGTGGTGTTCATTCCAAGAGCACAGATTATTCGTGATTTCCACTTGCCACCAAAAACATCTAGGGAGTATTCGAGTGGACAGCGTATATCTTTTTCAAGCTTTGGTGTATACATTACTTAGCTCCTCCATATTACGTAGTAGCTCATTATATCATAGCCGCAAAGCTTTTCGTAGAAAAGTCCAAAGAATACTTCAATAACCTTAAATACTATTTAAAGAAAATTTTAAGTTATTCTTTGATTTAATTATTCCTGCTGATAATAAAAACCTCTGCGATGGTGTCTGTTTTACACCATCGCAGAGGTTTGCTCAAATTTGGATTAGTGTTGACTGAAATTTCAACTTACACAGAATTAGGTGTGTTACCTTCAAACTCAAAATACAATATCGCCCGTCTGTTGCTTTTTCGGTTCAATTCGTGTCTGAGTGATCTTGTATAAATTTCGTCAGTTCTAAGAAATGCGCCTTTGTTTCGTTTATAAAGTTGTTTTCCGTTTTGGTCAAAAATTTGCCTTTGCGCCAGCTTAGAGAAACTGTTCCAACTGTCCCAGGTGTGCTAACTAATGCATACCTGTTTTTATATTCATTATCAAGCAGCACTTGTGAAAATGGAGCAACAGCTATTCCAAGACCATCCGATACATACTTGAATACCGAGCTGGTATCGGCGGTTTCGATAGCTATATTGGGCGTTAGATTGATTTTTTTCAAAACAGAAATCAAAACATCTCGTGTGCCGTAGCCTTTAGCAACGCAAATAAGATTATCGTTTTGTGTATCTTCAAATCCGACGCTTTTGACCTGCTCGAATCGATGCCCTTTGGGATAAATCACAACGCCAGGTTCTATCAACAACTCAATGGTTTGCAAATCTGGATTTTCGGCCAGCGATGGGCAGCTTATGGCAAAATCACATACTCCATCAAGCAACATTTTTTCAATAGTATGCAGTTTTTCAGAGTATTGGGTTATTCGAAGCTCAGGATGGTTTTCCTTAAGGGCGCTGAGCAATTTTGGCAAATAGAGGCCGACATTGGTAGCAACAGACAGCTCAGTTTGCTGTATTTTTTGAATTTCCCTGACTTCCTTAATGGCATCATCGGCTTCATTAAAAATCTTTACAACATGGGAGTAAAATGCCTTTCCACATTGGTTTAGCTCAATGCGCCTGCCCACGTGATCAAACAGTTTGACACCAAGTTCATCTTCAAGCTCTGCAATTGTGCGGCTGAGAAACGGTTGGGAAACTAACAGTTCTTCGGCCGCATTTGTCATGTGCTCAAGCTCGGCAGTTCGTTTAAAAAAAAGCAGTTGCTTTCTGTCCATATAATCACCTTGTAACTCACAATCGATAGCAAATACGCATTGGTATATATGATTCTATGCATTTTACATTATCATAAGCCCATGCTAATGTAAAGTAAAAGTGAATACTATATTTTTTCAGATTAATAATGAGCAAAGAAAATGATGACAAATACACGGATAATCCTGTTTCAAAACATAGGCGTTTTAATGTTTGATGAGCTTAAATCTGAATGCTCTCATGCATACGCAAACCCAAAAAGATAATAAAGGAGTGCATTAAAATGAAGTTTCAAAGACTATTTCAACCAATTACAATTAATGGAATGACCCTAAAAAACAGAATGGTTATGACAGCAATTCATCTGTCTTATTCAGAGGATGGAGCTGCCAACGACCGCATCAATCAGTTTTACTGGAGACGTGCGGAAGGTGGTGTTGCAATGGCGGTTATCGGTGGCGTAGCCTCGGATAACTATATTGGTTATCCTAATATGCTCAGAATGGACAATGACAAGTACATCCCCAATTATAAAGTGCTGACAGATGGTATGCACGAGAGAGGCTCGAAGGTGTGCGTGCAGCTACTGCAGACAGGTCGTTATGGACTCGCTGCGCTTGTTGAAGATGATGATTCCACAATTTCCGCGTCATCTGTTCCTTCCAGACAATCACCCGATGTTTCTCGCGCAATGACGATCGAGGAAATTAAAACAGTAATCAGAAAAGCTGGCGAAGCCGCTGCACGTGCTATAAAAGCAGGCTTTGATGCAGTTGAGCTGACAGCCGCTTCCGGATACATGATTGCGCAGTTCCTTTCACCGGTGACCAATCTTCGCGAAGATGAGTATGGCGGAAGCGACGAAAACCGGATGCGCTTTGGTTTGGAAATGGTATCAACAGTTCGCGCGGCTGTCGGCGCTGACTATCCATTGATTGTCAGAGTTGCAGGTAACGAATATATCGAGGGCGGAAATGACAACGAATTCTGCATAAAGTTCTGTAAAAAGCTTGAGGAAGCCGGAGTTAATATGCTTGACGTTACCGGTGGTTGGCACGAAACCATAGTACCTCAGCTACCCGGAGATGTCCCCGTTGGCGGATTCGTTTATCTCGCGCAGGCAATAAAGGCTGCTGTCTCAATTCCTGTACTAAGTGCTAACCGCCATAACGACCCTGTTGAGGCTGAAACCGTTTTGGCACTTGGACAGGCAGATTTGATCGGTCAGTGCAGAACGCATATTGCAGATCCTGACTGGGCAAAGAAAACTCAGGACGGTGAAATTGACTGCATTCGCCGTTGTGTTGCTTGCAACCAAGGCTGTCTTGCAAAGGTGTTCTTCTTTGAGTCCTGCGAGTGCCTTGTAAACGGAGAGGCCGGTCGTGAATATTTGATAAAAGAAAAAGCTCCAACCAACAGCAAAAAGTTGTTAGTAGTTGGTGGTGGTCCTGCTGGCTGTGAATTTGCCTATCGTGCTGCTGAACTAGGACATAAGGTAACTCTTTGGGAAAAAAGGGGCTTCATTGGCGGTCAACTTCCGTTGGTGGCAACCCCTCCTGCAAAACAGGAATTCGCCTATCTTCCTGTTTTCTTCAATGCAATGCTTGAGAAAACGGGAGTCGAAGTACACTTGAATAAAGAAGCAACTGAGCAGGACATTAAAAACGGTGAATTTGACGCAGTAATTTTTGCAACAGGCGCAGCTTCTAAAACATTCCCTCTTCCCGGAAATTGCAAGCTCCCAGTATATACAGCTGAGGATATTTTGGCTCAAAACGTTATTGCGGGACGCAATGTGGTTGTGATTGGCGGCGGCTCAGTTGGCTGTGAAACGTCCGATTACTTGGCAAACGAAGGATCTCTGTCCGAGGACAAGCTTCACTTCTTATTAACCCAGAAGGCAGAGAAGCCAGAGCTTATTTTCGGGCTGGCAAATGCATGCAGTCGTAAGATTTCTATAGTCGATATTGCTCAAATTGGCGCAAACTTCGATAAAGGCTGCGGCTGGCCTGTGCTGAAGGATTTATCTCGTTTAGGCGTTAAGAAGTTTCCGATGACTAAAGTTGTTGAAGTTATTGACGACAAGGTAATTGTGGATACGCCAGACCGTAAAACAAAAGAAATCCAGCGCGTTGAAATCCCTTGCGACACTCTTGTAATGGCTGTCGGATATAAACCCAATTACGAACTGTATGAAAAGGTAAAGAATTGCGGTATTACGGTTTACAACATTGGGGATTCTGAAAAAGTTGGCAAAATTATCACCGCTATTCGTAGCGCAGACGATTTGGCAATGAAAATATAGCACGAAGAAAGACAGAAATGTTTTTCAATTTGAAAGGAGCAATATTATGAGCAATACTATTCTGAAGGGTATCCGCGTTGTTGAAATGGGTACACACGTTGCAATCCCGTACTGTTCCCGCGAGCTGGCCGACATGGGCGCTGAGGTTATCAAAATCGAGACTCCTTATGGCGAATCATATCGCAGAGTCGGAATGTTGTTTCACTTGCCCCTAGAGGCCGGCTTCAATCCCGTTTTTATTCCCTACAACATGAATAAAAAAAGCCTAGTTCTCAACCTGAAGGAAGAAATGGGCAAAGAGGCTTTGCTGAAGTTGCTTGAGACAGCCGATATTTTTCTTACTAATACAAGAGAAATGGCTCTTGAGCGTCTTGGACTCAGTTTCGACGTTTTAAAGGAAAAGTTCCCCAAGCTAGTTATCGGAAGCGTAAATGGATTTGGAACAAAAGGCAGAGACAAGGACCGCGGCGGCTACGATTTGACTTCCTTCTGGAGTCCTGCCGGAATGCTTCAGGAGTGGACCTATCAGGAAAACCCCCATGTGTTCAAGCCTTTCTACGGCTTCGGAGATTCTATTGCGGCAGGACAGCTTACGGCTGGAGTGATGTCCGCCATGTACAACAGAGAGAAAACCGGCAAGGGCGATGTCGTCCGCGTTTCGCTGCTTGCAACAGGACTTTGGAGTAATGTTTGCGGACTTCTTCGTTATCAGGCCGGACATGAGTTCCCCAAGGCCTTCTGCGATGCCGCTGCTCCTCTCGATAACTTCTATCGCACCAAGGACGGCAAGTGGTTCTTGAGTGCAGAGGAAAACTGGGATGCACGCTGCGGAGCGTACTTTGACCTTTTCGGTACTCCCGAGCTGAAAGACGATCCCAACTGGAACAACCTGATGGGATATATGACAGATATTCCTGAAAAATCAAAGTTCATAGAGGAGCACATCGCGCAACTGACCTCAGAGGAAATCTATGATGCGCTGATTAAGGCAGGAGCGGTTTTCGATTTCCTACTAGAAACCGATGACATTCTTGATAACCCACAGGCATGGGACAACGACTGCCTACGCAAGGTGACCGCCAAGAACGGCAAAGAACTCACCGTTTCAAATATTCCGTTGCGATTTGATAGCCAAGACTTGATTGAAGAGGTTACAATTGCTCCTGAACTCGGTGAGAACTCAGCTGAAATCTTGAGTAGCTTGGGCTTCTCGGAAGCGCAGATCAAGGATATGGCAGAGAAGAATGCTACATTAATCGGCTAATTTAAGATTTGGATATCCGTCAGGACACCGCAACCAAAGCAGGCGGACCAGGCGACCGATACATAATCCATGTCTGCTGAAAGCAGAGGTGTTTGTTCTTTTAGAGCAGTACGAACCCATCTGGCTTATCTACGACTCCGTTGAAAAACTCCGAAATATACGAAAAACAGCCTAAAACGAAAGTTTTTGGCTGTTTTTTGATTTTGGTGGAGATGGACGGGATGGTACCGCCCAACTTCTGCCTGCCAGTCAGACGCTATCCCAAAATATCGGGTGAGCACCCCCCATATAAATTGGAAGAAACATAACTGTAATTATCCGATGTTGAAAAATGCGTATTGATATAGTATAATGTTAAAGCTTATTATCTCTCGGAAAATTAGTAATAGTACTATGACGCTTATTGAATAAACTATAATTGGAGGCTACCATGTCGCAAACAACGAAGCGGGCACTTGCCGCATCTCTAAAAAAGCTGCTCGCAACGAAGCCTCTTAGCAAAATAACTGTCATTGATATAGTAAACGACTGTGAGGTTAATCGTCAGACGTTCTATTATCATTTTCAGGATATTAACGACCTGCTGGAATGGCTTATTATGAATGAATCGACTGCGGCACTTGGAGATAATAAGACATATGATACATGGCAGCAAGGTTTTATTAAGGTTTTGCAATATGCCCACGAAAATAAAGCGATTGTTATGAATATAAGCAATTCGATTGACCATTCTCAGGCAGAAAAATATCTTTACAAAATAGCGTATGACTTGCTGATAGGTGTGGTTGATGAAAAAGCATCGGGGATGCCCATAAAAGAAGAGGATAAAAAGACTATAGCCGATTTTTATAAATATGCCTTTGTCGGTTTGGCTCTTGACTGGTTTAAAAAAGGCATGAAACAAGATCCTCAGGTGATTATTGACAATCTGAGTGTCCTTATTCAAGGGAATTTTACAGAGGCTTTGGAAAAATACCGTACTGATAAAATGACCGAAAATTAAACAAATCACTTAAAATGAAAAAACTTCTTACAATAACTGAGCCGTGTATAAATTTTATACACGGCTCAGTTATTGTATATTGCGATAGTAAAAAATTAAGACTATTTTATTATAAAATCATTGAACAAGTGTTAGGGAGACAAGAACAATCCCAATGTGATTTTGTTTAGACAAACAGGGTGTAATTAAAATTCGATGTTCAACAACTTGAACAAGCCTGATTACAGGTAAAATAGGAGGAAAACATATGTATTACAGTAATGGAAACTATGAAGCTTTTGCCCGTCCGGAAAAACCGGAAGGAGTAGACAACAAATCTGCATATATCGTAGGCTCTGGACTTGCCTCACTTTCAGCGGCTTGCTTTCTTGTCCGTGACGGACAGATGAAAGGTGAAAACATTCATATCCTCGAAGAAATGAAGCTTCCGGGCGGCGCTTGTGACGGTATATATAATCAGCAATTAGGCTTTGTTTGCCGTGGCGGCCGCGAGATGGAAAACCACTTCGAATGCCTTTGGGATTTGTTCCGTTCAATCCCGTCAATTGAAACCGATGGCGTTTCTGTACTTGATGAGTATTATTGGCTTAACAAGCATGATCCAAACTTCTCCCTGATGCGCGCAAGCTGCAACCGCGGAGAAGACGCCCATACCGACGGTAAGTTTGACATGACTCCAGCGGCTTTGACGCAGATACTCAAGCTTTTCATGACCCCGGACAAGGACCTTTTTGATAAAACAATGGATGAGTTTTTTGATGAAGAGTTCTATTCCACAAACTTCTGGCTCTACTGGCAGACGATGTTTGCTTTTGAAAAATGGCACAGTGCACTCGAAATGAAGCTTTATATTCAGCGCTTTATCCACCACATTGGCGGACTGCCTGATTTTCAGGCGCTCAAGTTCACAAAGTATAATCAGTATGAGTCGCTCATCCTGCCAATGGTGAAGTATCTTGAGACTTTTGGAGTGGACTTCCGTTATGACACAAAGGTAACCAATGTAATTTTTGATATTTCTTCCGACAAGAAAGTTGCAAAGAAGCTTGAATACATAAATGACGGTAAGGCAAAAGCCATTGACCTTACGGAAAATGACCTTGTTTTCATAACAAATGGCAGTTGCACTGAAAACTCCACACTTGGAGACAACAACCTTGCAGCCGAACTGAAGACACAACCTGGCGAGGGCGGCTGCTGGGAGCTTTGGGCTAAAATTGCGGCGCAGGATCCCTCTTTTGGTCATCCTGAAAAGTTCTGCTCGGACATCCATGCTACTAACTGGGAGTCTGCAACCGTAACAACACTTGATGACAAGATTCCTCCTTACCTGGAGAAAATGTGCAAGAGAGATCCTTTCTCCGGCAAGGTTGTAACCGGTGGCATCATAACTGTCAAGGACTCCAACTGGCTAATGAGCTATACCTTTAACCGTCAGCCACACTTTAAGGCACAGCCTAAAGATCAGCTGGTCGGATGGGTTTATGGTTTGTATACCGACGTGCCTGGAAACTATGTCAAGAAAGCGATGAAGGACTGCACCGGCATTGAAATTTGCGAAGAGTGGCTCTATCATATGGGCGTACCCGAAGATCAGATACATGAAATGGCATCCAAATCTGCGAACACAGTTCCTTGCATGATGCCCTATATTACGGCTTTCTTCATGCCCAGAGAAGAGGGAGATCGTCCGAAAGTCGTTCCTGACGGCGCAGTTAACTTCGCTTTCCTCGGACAGTTTGCCGATACAGTACGTGACACGGTTTTCACCACCGAATACTCGGTACGTACCGGTATGGAAGCTGTTTATACACTGCTTAATGTAGATCGCGGTGTACCAGAGGTTTTTGCTTCTGTTTACGATGTGCGTGTGCTACTCGGCTCCACATCCAAGATGCTTGATGGCAGGAAGCCTCTCGAGGTGTTTTTGCCCGCTATTTTGCCGATACTCGGTATCGCAAAGGAAAAGGCAGAGAACAATGTCGTAACTAACTTAATAAAAAAATATAACTTACTCTAAGTAAAGTTCTGCTCTCTCATAAGCCTTCTGATGGAATGCTCCTTGTTTTCGATTCAATGAGGAGATTCGAATGTTTATATTAAAGATTTGAAGTATAGCAAAAGAAAACAAGGTTTCAACTAAAGGCTGAGGTTGATACAACAAGCGTTGGCGAAAAAAGGGCTGATGAAATGACTTGTAGCCAATATTACTGATTATAATATAATGAATTATGACATAAATTATCGCTTATACGACATCTAAATAAGTTGCTTTATTTTTTAGCGCAATGTATGAAAATGGTCGGAAAACTTTCTGTTTTCCGACCATCGTGATATCAATTATTGTTCAATATGTAGATCACCAATATTGTTGAAGTATACACCATCAATCTTGCCTGTATCAGAAATTATAATCTGACCGGATTGCTTAATCTCTTTTTCAATGCCACTTGATGAGCTGGCGACTTTTACAGTTAGCGAAAAATCTATACTATTTTCGTTTTCATTTAAAACTATGTTGAATGGCTCTAGAGTTAATTGATTATTCAACACAATTTCATGAAGACGAAGGTAGGCTCTGTTTAGAACAATACTGGCCAGTCCTTTGTCTGTCACAAATTCAGTTAATGGTTTATGAAACTCGAGGGTATCTTCTTCGTTTACACTTGAGCTTATAAACTTATCATACGATTGTTGCATACTGGTTGTATCAAAGGTCGTATAGAATTTCAGCAGAAATAATTCACTAATGCTTTCAGTAGGCTTGTTATTGCAGCCACTGAGTAACAAAAAGAAAAACAGGAAAATAACTGATAGCGTTTTTTTCATTAAGATCTCCTTACTAATAGCCGTTTACAAACTTGTTTTCTGGTAACGTGTTATTTGAACAATATGAATGGTCATTTCAGCAATGAAAGAAATGTTCAGGGACGTTCTCCAGCGGGTCGTGGAGTGTGAATCGTAAAACAAGCTCAGCTATGAAAATTTGAAATTCTAACAAATCAGGTGTTTTTTCGGTATATGTTTTCTCGCATTATACCAAAATTAAGCATTATATCAAAATCTTTTGGCAGCTCTTATTAACGGTATTCCCACTATACCCCCCCATTGCTTTTTTTCTGGGACAATTTCTCTATCACATATTTCGGAAAAATTATTTAAAGAGGCCCCACAACCTTTTCTTGCTACGCGCAAATCAATACATTATTGGCACTACCGACCCTTGCAATCGACTATACAAAAATATATGTTGTGCGGCGCTGTTTTACAGCGCTTTTTTAAGCCTTGTCCCATATCCACTTGTGCATAAAATGTAAAAACTCGCTGTTTGTCGGTCGAACTGAATTTTCGGGGAAGTGGCTTTTCGGATCATATGTACCATAACCATTCCAAGAGATTTCGATGGCATGTCTGATAGCCCTTTCCACTCTTGAGGGAGTGGTATAATATTTTCGTGCAATTTCGGGGTATATGTCCTTGGTTATGCAAAGAACCCTGTCTAAATCCTCCATCAGTATTAAAAGCGCTTCGCGGATGTACTGATAACCTCTGACATGTGGCGGTATTCCAAAATCAATAATTGTCCTGCTTACAACAATCTCGAGCCCCGAATCGCGCGATACCTGTATTAAACTCTGTAGTATCTCTACTGTTTGCATTTTTTAATCAACTCCGTATTTTGAATATTAACATCCATGATATATATCCGTTAAGATGGTCCTTCCGTGACATCCGATTGGATATTTGTTTCATTATATGGAAATTCGTAGTATAATATATTATAATATGGTTATATATCGACAGCGTGCTGTTATTTCATATAGATTTTGAAAGACAAGTGGGGATCAATATGAACAAGGATCAATCGAATTTCATTTCGGCATTACATGATAAATATGCCACGTCCATGGTTCAGCTTACGTATCGCCGAATAGGCGATGCCGAGCTTTCTAAAGAATTGGTACAAGAAACCTTCCTTATAGCGTGCTGTAAGCCAGATGTTATTTGTAGTCATAATAACCCTGCCGGGTGGTTATTCAACACACTTAATAAGCTTACCATGCGTGAAATGAAAAAAGCCTATCATTCGGAAATTCCCCTAAACTATGATTTTTCCGATGAGCTTGAAGACCCAGTGTTATCAATGGAAATGTACATACCACAAGGCCTCACAGATAAAGACCGCGAGCTTGTTCTATGGCGAGTTAACGAAGAGCGTTCTTTTGAGGAAATCGCAAATTTAAGGGGTGTTTCTGAGGTTGCATGCCGAAAACAAGTCTCAAGAGCATTTCAAAAATGTAGGAATCTCCTATCAAAAGAAAAAATATGCTCAAGATGAAAAATATTTTGTCACAAAACAGTATCCCCAACAGATATATAGACAGGAGGTAATGAGATGAAAAGCAAAAGGCTTACCGAGAAAGTCGAACTTGGTACAGCGCAGATTCGTAAAGTCCAGACAGACTTGAGTTCAAAAAGCAATTTAAAATTACTTAACGAACTAGAAGAAAAAATGTCAGGCATGACTGAAGACAATTTCGATTTTGAGTTGGTTGAGCAGCATTTGAAATTGTTGCAGGATAGAGCGCCTGTTATGACAGATTACGATTCATCCGCTGAGTTTGATTGTTTACAGAATGAACATTCAATCCTTCTTAATGAGGATAACAATTCGGGGACAACCAATTCGAATGCGAAGCACCGTAAAAAAGCAGTACGTTTTCTGCGCATAACCGAGGTTGCAGTTGCAGCCGTACTCTGCCTTACAGTCTCCGCGAACGCATTTAGTTTTAATCCGATAGAGATGTTTCTCAATTGGGCGGAGGAAATCCTGCAGATACAGAGCGGTACATCCGGCATTATGGAATTGCCGGAAGGTAGCGGGAGTAAGTACAAATCATTGGAGGAGGCTCTTGCCAAAAATGGAACAGATGCGCGTAATCTGCCGTCATGGGTGCCTGAGGATTATAATCTGGTAAACGTATCTGCAAAGATATCTGAAAGTACTGATAAATACATAGCGTATTATGCGGCTGACCGAGGGGACATGATTATCAAGGTAGAACAAAGTAAAACTAATTGGACTGAAACTAGCGAAAAAAACCCTGGAGGGCATGTTTACGAAACTTCGGGTTTTGAGTACTATATTGTTTCAAATGTTGATGATTCAAAGGCTGGATGGACTAACGGTTCGTACTCATATTTAATCGACGGGGCAATAACAGAAGCAGAAGTTAAAAAAATGATTAAATCTATTCAAAGGGAGCATTGATATGATAAAAAAAAGAATTATTTCACTTATAGCGGTAGTTTTTTTGATGGCGTCACTGTTCGGCAGCGCTTACGCTGCAAGCAAAAGCACATTGGATACCAATCCCAATGATGTTTCAGTTTTAAGGGCAAGCTCATATTTGAGTACATACAGAGTTTCTCTGACAGCCAAACCAAACCACAGAATGTCGATAGACGCTTCAATTGATGGTACAGGGATTATGGACAAAATCGGGGTTTCAATAGTGCAAGTTGACCAGAAGATAAACGGCGTATGGAGCGATTACGAAACTTTTTACGCTATTGATAATCCCTATTTTTACCAATACGACACAGTAAGCTATCTCGATACAATATCGTTTTATGGCACTCAGGGCGTTCAGTATCGTGTCACGCTAACCGTATATGCAAGTAAAAACGGCGGTGCCGACACAGGAACGATAACTTCATTTACCACCACCTGCAACTAATTGAAAAACAAATCTCATTACCTCAAACTGAGGCTCATAGCTGGTAAACAGCAATGAGCCTCAGTTTGTTGTTTATTAGTACGAGAAAAGTGAAAGAACATCAGAAAATGACGAAACAATGGTGTCGAAAAACTACCGAAACGGGTATTCTCAAAAGACTATAAAATCGCAGTTGGGTGAGGTTCAGGTGAAAATCCCGCGTGACAGGAATGGTGAATATGAGCCTCGGATTATCGAGAAGTATAATCGAAATGCCGATGGCATGGAAGAGAAAATACTATCACTGTACTCCTGCGGAATGAGTCAGAGGGATATTGCGGAGCAAATTAAGAACCTTTACGACGTAGAAATATCACCTGAGCTTGTGAGCAAAATAAGCGAGAGAATCATGCCGGAGGTAACGGCCTGGCAGAACCGTCCGTTGGAAAACGTATACCCGTTTGTGTTCATGGACGCCATCCACTACAAGGTGAGAGAAGACCATCAAATCGTTACAAAGGCAGCCTATGTGGTACTTGGCATTACGATGGATGGTTGCAAGGATATTCAACTCCATCTTTTGATAAGCTATATCATCACAAAGTATTTTAATGCATCGGCTATATCCAAAAAGGTACTTGGCTGAGCCAAAAACCTTGCTTATGCTAGCATTAACTTTACGCCAAAGCAGCGATATATGGAACAGATTTTTATGCGGTGTCCTTCAGAATCACCGTAAATACATCAAATTATGTACCAAGACAGGCACATCGAGGTTTTCTGGTGCGATTACCTGCGGCCTGTTTTATTTCGTTTTCACATCAAGCATCTGGCATACTTTGTGCAGGGTAAAGCGATAAAATGCCCAAATTATCGCACTCATTACAGCTGTAACAAAAAGGCATTTTATTAGACCGGAGATTTCACTCGGGGATAGCATGCAATCGTTGAAGTACATTATCATTGCGTATAAAACGTATATAAGTGAGGTGCCGACTACGGCCGGAACGCCGTATACCTTTGAAATTTGTCCTCGAATTGAGCTGTAGAGGTAATCGGGGGACGCGCCCAGATGTCTTAAATCATCATAAACCTGATGATTGCTTATGGCGATGGTCAGGCATCTCGTATAGCCTGTTATTAGAACCGCGGCAAAGCAGATGATGGAAATGAAAATGAACATCATAAAGAACACCGCATATGTCGTCAACAAATCATTCTTATCAAGAATACGGAATTGCGGAACATATTTCCACCACTGTTTAAACGTTGAGGATTCCCACTGAGCATAGCTTATCTTTGTGGCTTCATCAGTATCACCCCAGTATATTTCACCTGCTTTTTCTGCTGTGATTTTCTCAACCCTGTCATAGTAATCCGGAATTTCACATTCTGTGCCGGAGTTATCGATAATGGAGGAATATAATCTTTTTGCAAAAGCATAGGTTTGGCTCACATTTTCAACGTTGAAATATATAAGCTTTTCCCGCCATTCATTTGACAGTCCCGTGGCAAGTGCTTCATAATCGCTGTCGTCCAGTACGTAGTAGGAAGATGCCATCATGTCATAGTATAGATAATCCTGAAATGTAACATCGACATTTTTGCCAGTGGTCATATTGGTGATTAATTCTGTGTCCGTTGGAATCAAATAGCTGCCTGTTTTATCCGATGAAAGTACAGCAGCAAATTTCCCGTGGGCTATGTCAATTTTCTGACCCGACAAGCTATTGAAGCTGCTCTCGGAGATGTAATCGCCTTCGCCGCAAAGCTCGAAATATTCATCGTGATACTTACCACCCTCGTCGTCAACTTGTATGTTACCATCTCGGGCAAGATTTATAAATTCCGACTCCTGCCAGCTCGTGATTGTTACGCCATCTTCGGTTGCTATCTGCTCAATATCGGAGCGAGTCAGCATTTTTTGGTCTGCGCGGTAATGAAACGCATAGTCAACGGGGCGCCTTTCGGCCTCCATAAGTCCGCCGGTTCCAATCATAGGTGCATAAAATGATGCAAAATAAGCTCCGGCAATCAGAACGGTAATAACCAGCATATTGCGAACAGTCTGCTTGCCTTGAAATTTCATCATGCTATGAGTAATAATGCTCTTGTATCGATTCTTTCCGTTCCTCCAGCCTCGCACTACTGTGTGCAGCAACACCATATAAATGCCTATGAAGAGCGGCAGATAAATTATATTGAGCCACGCGGGAGGATACATTTGAAAAAGCTGCATGAATACTCTGTCAGACATATATCCGCAAAACCCACCGACAATAATAAGCGCGATTCCTACTGGCCCGCACCACGGCTTTACATCTTGTATCGGCTCCGATTTGCGCTGCTCATTGACTATGTCGATAATGTTTGTGCGTCGAATAAACCGTACACCCATAAAAAATATCGCTAAAATAGTGAATAAAGAGAATGCCCCTGCAAACACGTAGGTTTGAGGGTCGAAGGTTAGCGTCATTTCCTGCGTGTTTACAATGAAAAGCTTAAAAAATTGCCAGATGACCCACGAAATAGGAGTGCCGAGCAGTGCTCCTGCGGCACAGGATGCAAGTGAAATAATAGCCAGCTCTCGAAACAGCAAAATCTGAATTTGTGAGCGAGAGGCTCCAAGTGCCATGAAAATTCCCGCTTCTCTCGACTTATATCGAAAGAAAATAGAGGCTGAATACGCTGTTAAAACACCGCAGCCGATAACGGCAAGCACAAAGATTGCCATAACCTGCTTTCGTGAGTCGCCACCCTCGGGCAATATCGAGAGAACGGTCGGCGAACGCATCATGGACGCATAGGCTGTGATTAGAAGCACCGAAACAAAAATGCAGGAAACCAGCAGTGCATATTGCTTTCGGTTGCTTTTGCGAAGAATTGCATATATTTCTCCGAAGCTTTTCATGCCTGCTCACCACTCATTTCTTTGATGGCGGCAAGAAGCTCATCCTGAAAAGCTCCACGTTCTACCTTGTTTTCAAGAACGCGGTAAACTGTTCCGTCTTTTAGCATCACCACTCGGTCGCAGAATGAGGCGGCGAAGCTGTCGTGCGTAACCATGAAAATCGTGGCTGACAAGTGTTTTTGAGCTTCCTTGAATGAATCAATTACGGCGCGGCTTGACTTTGAGTCAAGGTTGCCTGTCGGTTCGTCGGCAAGAATTAAAAGTGGTTCGTTTATTAGTGCGCGTGCAACGGCTGTGCGCTGTTTTTCTCCTCCGGAAATCTCAGCCGGATATTTATTCTTAATGTGGCTGATGCCGAAGACTTCACAGAGCTCGTTTCCACGCGTTTCCATATCTTTGCCGGTATCACCGCCAATGATTCGCGGCAGCATGATGTTATCTAAAACGGTCAGCCCGTCAAGCAGCATGAAATCCTGAAAAACAAAGCCTAGTTTTTTGTTGCGGACTTTGGCAAGTGCTTTCTCACTTAAACTTCTTAGCTCCTGTCCACCGAGCGTAATCTGTCCGTCATCAAAGGGAATATAGCATGAAATGCTATTTAATAATGTCGTTTTGCCCGAACCTGAAGGCCCCATAACTGCGACAAATTCACCCTCCGCCACTGTGAGGTTAACTTCTTTGAGTACCTCATACGTTGTTTTTCCTGTTGTGTATGATTTGTGCAGGTCTTTTACGTTAAGCATATAAAAACCACCTTTCTATGACATTACCATATCGCAGAAAGGCGCTTTTCTGTTATCACCATGATAATTCCGGCTGATTTAATGTAAAGTTTTGCATACCATCTGTATAGATGTAAAACTTTGCTTACCTGATGTAATACTCTGCAATCAGTAATTTAACTGTTGGTTTTTATCCTTATAAAACCATGTTATAATGCTTACGAACTGGAGGTGATGTTGTGCTAAGAATTGGCATTTGCGATGATGAAATCGGTGCGCGGGATGCTCTCCGGCTTTGCCTTGAGCGCTTGCTTCGGGCTGACGACGGGAAAATATTCTATGAGTTCTCCTCGGGTGAGGGGGTTGTCAAATGGCTGTCAAAGCATCAAGGAGAGCTTGATCTCTTGTTCTTGGATATGGAACTCGGCGGTATCACCGGAATAGATGCAGCGAGAATGATTAGACAGCATGATACCAACCTTATGCTCGTGTTCGTTACCGGATACGCAGACTTCGTCTTTGACGGGTATGAAGTGCAGGCCATGGATTACCTTATAAAACCGGTGAAGGAAGAAAAGCTGGCACAGGTACTCGGTCGTGCACAGAAACTGATGGAAAAACATCAGCCGCAGACTTTCACTATACAAAACGCCGACGGGTTGTACCGAATTGCAAAGCAGGACATCCTTTATCTATACAGTGACCGACGTCTTATCGTACTTGTAACTGAGGGGCGGGAATATGCTTTTTACGGAAAGCTTGACGACGTGGAGGCTTCGATTGGTTCGGGCTTTGTCCGAATTCATCAGCGATATTTAGTTCGGGCGGGCGCAGCGTCGAAAATTGAGAAGAATAGCGTAACTGTGGGCGATGCTTGTTTGCCAATTAGTCGTGCGTTGCGGCAGGATGCCTTGGCGGCATTGGCACGGGATATGCTTGGAGGTGGGACTTGATATGGAATGGTTTCTTAGAAATCCAGTGACATCAATTCTAAATATGGTATTCACATTTATCACACCCCTTATAATGATGTACGTTGTGGAATTGCTGCTTCCTGTTCGGAAAAAGCGCTGGACTAAGCCGCTCTTGTATGTTGGATGCTTGTTCTTTGCGGGAATGATTATTTATATTGGCGATCCTGTAAATCTACCCGGTGCGCTTTTGGCGCTTACTCTAACCGTTCTCATTTGCTGCGAAGGTAGCTATCTCCAGCGATTTTCAATATTTTTAATCCTCTCAAGTTTGGGGATGTCATTTAACACTATAGTGGACAGCTTTTTTGGCCCTGACCTTTGGCAAACAAGAAATGTTCTACGTTTTTTCATGTGGTTACTTGTCTATTTTGTGCTTAAACGTTTCGCGCCAAAGCAGGAATACCATCTGCCGCCACGCCTGTGGGCGCTTCTGGATGTGCTTACCCTGACTCCTTTTGCCGCCACACTTATTACTGTGCTTTTGGGCGATGAAATTTGGAACGCATCTGATATACGGGATGTTCTTTTGCTTCCAGTCGTGACGCTTTCCTCCTTCGGACTTTTGTTGGCGGTAGTGGTGCTTGCACAGCAACAAAAGCTGGAGCAGGAAAAAAGCTTCTATCACCTTAATCGGATGTATTATCAGAATCTTGAGCAGGAGCAACTTAGGGTTCGGCGACTTCGGCATGACATGGCAAACCATCTTCAGACGATGTCGGCACTTCCCGAAACGGAGCTGCATATATATCTTAACGAGCTCATCGATTCTCCTGCTATGGAGCCCACTCTGAGATTTTGCGAAAACAACGTAGTAAATATTGTGATTGCTGCCAAAAAAGAGGTTTCGGAGCAAAGCAATATCATCATGGAAGTTGAAATGTCGGTACCGCAGGAGCTACCGGTTTGTAATCTTGACCTTTGCGCACTTTTTGCTAACAGCCTTGATAACGCAATCGAGGCCTGTGCAAAGCTTCCGGAGGATAATAGAAGGATTTCGGTTAAAGCGAGGGTAGATAAAGGGCTTTTCGTTCTTCAGGTGCAAAACTCTGTGAATAACCCGCTGAAATGGAAGAACGGTATTCCTGCTACTACAAAGCAGGATGACAAGCTTCATGGCTTGGGACTCGTTGGTATTCGGGAGATTGCCAAACGTTACGGCGGCTCAATGGATATTACTGCGGATGAAGGGCAGTTTGTGCTGCTTGTCTATATTCCTCTTTCGGACAGAACGATAGAACTTGAGCGCTATAACCGCTGACATAGATGGAAAGAAAAAGCACTTTAGTGACAGAGCAATATGCAAAAACTGTCCGAGGAGAATGGGATGTAACAATTGCCCCGACACGCCTATCATTTTGCTGAGTTGCCATGCGACGCTATATCATCAGTCCCCGCTCCGAACAAAGGGAAGTATCTTTATAACGGATGCCTAACAGTGTTTATCCCGCTTGCCTTGTCGATGTAAATCTCTTTTACTCCAAGCTCCTGCATTAGAACTTCCTGACGGACAGTGTTTTGCTCAGCGGTGCTTGCGCAGATATCTTATTTTGAGAATACTGCTTCATTTATCTCGATTAGCCTTTACACTTTGTTAAGTTATAGATATAATACCAAAGTATACCTATAATTGTTGTGGGGTGGCTGGAGTAGATATGACATTTGAAGACGTTTCTTCGCGTTGGTTGAAGCACACTAATGCTAATGGCATCAATCTAGGCTTGCTTTTATCAAGAATTGGAGACGAAAACATAGTAAGTCTTTCATCGGAGAAACTAACAAATTGTCTGATAGACCTATATGATAATGAGAGGCTTAGAGGGGTGGTATTTGCATCCTACCGAAAGTCTCTTGGCGATATTTTGCAATTTGCATTTGATCAGGGATATATTTCTGAAATTCCTAAAATAGAGCAAAGAAGCGCTTCTGTTCCAAACCGGTACAATCGCCCGGATAACTCGGCAATGCAACTTCTTCTATCTCACGAAAACGGTACTCCTGCGGGAACGGCTTTGCGATTGGCATGGTGTTGCGGACTGCTGCGCAGAGAGCTTACGTTTCTCTTGTGGAAACAGGTCGATTTCAAAGAAAAGCGGCTTTCTCTACCGGATAGAAATATACCGTTGAACGATGAGATGGTTTCGTATTTGATCAAGATATATAAGTGCGACTCACCTTACTCAGACTATGTACTGCTTTCTCAACGAAAAACTGCTCCGATGGCTGAACAAAGTGTATCTGCCCTCGTTAGACGAGCGCTTGACAGCTGTGGGCAGAACAACGTAAGGCTTAATGACCTTCGCATTGATTTTATTGTCAGAGCACTCAAAAAGCATAACATGGAATACGTTTCATACATATCTGGAGTTGACATTCCAGCATTACTGCAACATTATCAGCCTTATGCCGATGATGAAGTTGACCGAAGCGGGGAAAAAACGGAGATTACACAAAGTGTCCATACAGCATTAGAAAGCTTTTTGCAAAAAGAGAGCACAAGCATGGTAGGACTTTCTGTGAGTTTTGCATGGCTGATGGGTATTCCGGTACAAATGATTCCCAATATAACTTGGCGGGTCATAGATTTTGAAAAATCCAAGGCTGTTTTCGAAGATAGGAGGATTGACATTCCGAATAACTTTCTTCAACTTCTGCTGAGCGTTAAAAGCTTACAAGAAGATGGCTGCTCCAATATAGTATTAAATGATACAAAGAAAAATCCCACCGATGCTTTCTTTATTCAGAAAGCAGTTCAGCAGGCTTTAGTCAGTAGTGGCATTATTGGAATAACTCTTCCGGATCTTGTTAATGACTATTGGAGAAGCCATTTATCGGAACTGAGAAAAACTATGCAAAATGAAACTCAAATCAGCGCAGAGTTTTATTCGATGCCCAGAGGCCTCCCAGCGGGGATTTTTACACTGCCTGAAAACGAACTAATCGATTATCTTCAGGAAAGCGTTTCTGCCAGCAAAAAGACTCTAAAAAACGTTCTTGGTATAAGCGAAAGAGAGCTTTCCTTGCTTCTTGCAAAGTGCTTAAACAGCGGCAAGATAATAAGAATGGGCCCTATGTATTACCTTCCAAATGCAATCGTTCGACGTGAGGAGCAGAAAGACGTGATACTTAAATATGTGGCACAGCACCAACAGGTCACAAGTTCAGAACTGACTGCATTATTGAAATTTAGGGAACGGCGGCAGATATATTGGGTTATAAATCCGCTTCTTGAGTCAGGCGAATTAATAAAAATGGGGCGTAACAAGTATTGCTTGCCAGAGCTCGAACCCGGGGTTGTTATGGCGTAGCTGTATTAGTTCTTCAAATATGCAAACCGAACTGCGACGGATTAGTTGGTGATAATCTTAATAATTGTAAACATTTCACTTTTTTGTATTTCTATATTTAAATTTTAACGGATATATGGTAAAATCAATAGGAAAGCGAGGTTCACGTTATGAAAAAAACGATTTCTTTTATTCTAATGATTACTTTGACCGCTTCTCTTATTGCGGGTGCCGCATTTGCAGATGCGGGGATGTCAAATTTCAAAAAAATCAGCACATATGCTAACGGGCAGTTTACCGATGTGTCCGCCAACGAATGGTACGGTAAATATGTGGCCGGCGCCTATGAATATGGGCTTATTAAAGGAATGTCTAATAACAGCTTTGGAGTTTCCGGAAATCTCAAAATTTCAGAGGTTGTTGCTTTGGCTGCAAGGCTAAACAGCATCTATACGACCGGCAAAGCTGACTTTTCGCAGACCACACCTTGGAGTAAAGCATATGTCGATTATGCTGTTACTCAAGGAATAATATCAAAAGCTAGATTTGAAAACTACGAGCTGGACGCAACACGCTATCAGGTGGCGGAGATACTTTCTGCGGCTCTGCCCGCATCGGAGCTTGAGGTAATAAATAACATAAACGTGGGGGATATTCCTGATGTTTCGCTTGATTCGCCTTATGAATGCATCTATTCTCTGTACAGAGCCGGCATTCTGACCGGTAAATCGGGCAACGGAAAATTCTGCCCAAGCGAAAATATTCAAAGAAATGAAATAGCCGCCATTATAACGCGAATTGTAGATAAGAGCTCCAGAGTCAAGTTTTCTATTGACCCAAACAAGGACCCCGCGTCAACCGAAGACCTTGCCTCAATACTAAACATGGGAAGTCAAACTGCTATTCTTGCGTTTGATACCGCCAAATCGGCGGCCGCCACGTTACTATCTGCGAAAACAGTTCCAGAAAGAGTTGTGGGCTTGACACTGCTTTCCAAGGCACAAGAATATACCCAATTGGCAGCGGCTTATGCTCAAAAAGCGGCGGCTTTTACCAAGGACAAAGCTCAGTACGCAAAGGTTTATGAAAATTGCAGCAATGCATATCTGGGATGCGTTAGCGCCTCGGACTACTTGAAGGAAATAAACAAGGCAGGCGGTGCCACAAGCACAGTATGGGATTCCTTGCTGAACTTACTAATGAAAAGCGGCGAATCCTTTGCAAAAGCCACGGAAGCAAGTAATGGTGTTAAGTGAACTCTGAACTTAAAATCAAGCTTCCTTTAAGTCACTACATTTAATCTCGTATTTATAGGTACAAGGTTTCAAGCTGGTGTCTGATTTAGACACCAGCTTGATTCTGTTATATAATGGTTTATCAAGATGTTGATATGAGCCTGAACTTGCCAAAAAAGGGGCAAAAATACAGCTCCAAGGCCAATATACAAGGGCAAAATGGGAATATGTTCTAATGTTACGATTGTGTAACAGATGAATTGGAAGACTTGACCTATATAAAATGACGTGTTAACATAATCATGTTTCGTGGTATTGGAAACATTTACATTTGTCTGTCGTCAAAACATAGCAAAGACAGGCGACGTTGCACCTTTAAAAAGGTACCACCGTTTGATGGTTGGCTTAGGATATCCAGATCATCAAACGTTTGTACATACATTATGCCCGTTTAACGGGTAAATATTTAAGGAGGAGTTTCATAATATGAAATCTCTGAACAGAACTCTCAGCCTCGTGCTCGTTCTGGTAATGGTTTTCGGACTGTTTGGCGTTGCTTCCGCAACATCATTCACCGATACAGCCAAAATCCAGTACACAGAGGCAGTTGATGTCATGACAGGCATCGGCGCAATCAATGGTTACGGCGACAACACTGTACAGCCCGCCGGCACCATCACCCGTGAAGAAGCTGCAAAGCTCATCACCTTCAGCATCCTTGGCAAGAACGTTGCCGAGAAGCTGACAGTTGGAGCAACAGGCTTCAAAGACGTAGCAGCTAACCGTTGGTCTGCTCCCTACATTTCCTTCCTCGTAGGCAAGGGCATCATCAATGGCATGGGCGACGGCACATTTGCTCCCACAGCTAATGTTACCGGCTACCAGCTTGGCAAAATGATGCTCGTTGCTGCTGGCTTCGGTGCAAAGGGCGAGTTCACCGGCGCTAGCTGGGAGCTTGCAGTTGCAGTTACTGGCAACAAGTATAAGGTGTTCTCTGGCGCTAAGGCTACAGACTACACCAAGGCTGCAACCCGCGAAGAAGCTCTGCTCTATGCTTTCAACGGCATTCAGATTCCCCAGGTCGAGTTCAACAAGGTGTTCGACAGCTATCTTGGCAAGGGCACCGGAATTAGCGGCACCACTGCTAGCAGCTCAATCATGAAAGAGGTCTACAGCGACCTTAAACAAAAAGAAGCATATGTTGACGGCGTTAAGGGTTACGTTTGGACTCTTAATGGCAAGACTATCAGCGGATTTGTTGATGATGTCAAGGTTCTCGCAACCTCCAAGGACGGCACAGCTTATGATAAGCTCAGAAACACCTCTCTGTCCTCTTTCATCGGCTACTATCCCAACACAGCAGCTGACGGAATCACCGAGGTTGTTGTCCTAACCGTCAATGGCACAAAGGTGGATCTTACAAAGTCTACTGATGTTACCGCTGCGCAGGCACTTGCTTCTAAGAAGGGCGTTATTGTTAAGTTCATCGACACTACTTCTCCCTCCGATGGCAAGTATGATGTCATTTCCTTCACAGACGACAAAGTTGCCAATGTCACTGGCGATATAATTGTTAGAACCACAGGCGCAATTACAAAGGTTACTGTTCCTGGTCTTGCAATGCCCGAAACTGACGTAAAGAATGTTGTCGGTTATGAAGGCCTCAAGAAGGGCGACGTAGTTCTCATGCACAGCTATAAAGATGGCGGAGATTACTATGTTATCACAAAGTGCGGCAGCTTCACAGGCACACTTTCTAGCTTCAGCGCACGTAATAACTCCGTCACAGTTGATGGCAAGGATTACTCAATGTCCGGTCTTACAACTGAAACTGCTGAAGGCCTTAAGAACTTTGCCGGCCAGGCTGGCACAACATTCTACACCGACGCTGCCGGTTATGTTGTAAAAGCTGATGGCGCAAGCACCGCAGTATCCCTTGAAAACACACTTATCGTAGCAGGAAAAGCAACTTCAACTGGTCTCGTGGCTAACGATGCGGGCGATGCGTTTGGCTCATACAGAGCAAAGGTCTTCTTCGGAAACGGCACATCCGCTGTTATTACCATCGCTAAGATTGGTGGAAAAACTGCTGTTAAATCAGACCCCGCTGCATCTACTGATGTTACGGTTGCTGCATTTAATTACTACACCTATGTAAAGAACGATAACGGCACCTACAATCTAACGATTGTTGGAAAACAGGCTATGTCAAATAAAGTTGAAAAGGCCAATCCGAAGATTGGTGCTCACCTTGCAACCAGCAGCACATTGTTTATGTATGTTGATTCCAGTGAAAAGGTCACAAACTTCATTGGCATTGGTAATGCTCCAAGAACAACTAAAGCTGCTGTAGTAAGCTATGTCTATGATTCAAAGGGCTATATTTCCCTTGCTGTTGTTGTTGGCGGTGATCCTGATACGGCAAATGACGCTAAGGACTATGTGTTTGCTGTAACCAATGCAAGCGAAACTTATGACGTCAATGGCAACTTCTACTCTTATCAGGCAGTTGTCAACGGCGAAATCAAGCCAGCTGTTACCAGCATACTTTCCGCCGAGATGAGCGGGCTTAAGCTCTATGCTGTTACTAAGTACAGCAGCGGACGTATTTCAGAGTTCACAGATGTTGCGAATGTTACAGACAACAAGCTCGGTCTCATGGGTGAGTCAGTTGCAAGATTTGCTGTAAACGGCACAACTGTTTCCTACTTCAAAGATGTAACAAAAGCAGATCCCAATGATAGTGCATTTATTGCAACCGATGACTGCAAGGTCTTTGTAGCTGATGCTGCTACTGGCAAGCTCAGAAACACTGATAAGCCATTCACAATTGCTGACCTCGCAGCTATCTCCGGAACTTGCGAGATTTACACTGTGAAGAACGGTGTTGGCGTTAATGGCGATGGTAGAATCGCACAGATCTTCGTAGTTGTTAAATAAGTAGTTCTTTACTTACTAACAAATTATCGAATAGATAACAAGGCACCCCATGGCTTTTGCCATGGGGTGTTTTGCTTATGGAAACTGAATATTGACAATTTGAAAGTGCCATGTGTACAAAAATGTACAACTATTATATTGTTGCCGCCTATGGTTAGAGAAGCTTTTCTCGATATTATAATATCATAAACATAGGAGGCAAAATATGTCAGTAAACAAAACCCCTGATGCCCAGCTCAATCAGTGGGTTCTTAGCGACCCCGTGAGAATGGAGGACTTTAATGCGGATAACGCCAAAATCGATTTCGCTATCTCGGAACTCTCAGGCAAGATTGCCAATTTATCGGCAACCTTGTCCGGTTTCGCGGAGAGCTTGCCGCTTGTGAAGCTAATAGACATTACAACCCAGTATCCGGCGGCACAGGTTGACTTGAACTTGACCGATGTGAATTTAAGCAGGTTTTCAGCTGTGTTCCTGACAACAAATGTGCAGAGCATTCCCTTTGGCATTTACCAAAATATTTTTGTTAGAATTAACAACTCGGGAGGTGCCACTCGCAGCTATAACAGCTCTGTTTCGGGTAATTACTTGGGGTTCATTCCTGATGCTATTGACAGCAAACATGGTGGCAGCACAAACATTATGCTGACCGGATTCCAAAAAACTCCCGGAGTAGATGAAAAAAACATTTTTATGTCTCTAAAAACAGTTAGCATGGGCAACTTCGAACGAATGGATGGAGCGTATTTTTGGAGCGACAGCAACCCAAACTTTGTTCTAAATTTTGTTGTCAGTGATGCGGCGAATGCCATTCCTGCCGGAACAAGATTTACGGTATATGGCATAAAATATTGATATCAAAGCTAAGCTTTTTAAAATATTAAGTGCCTCGGGGTTTACGGTGAAAGCCGCAAGCCCCGAGGCGCTTTTCGTTTTTATTTATTGATATATTGTTTCTTCTTGCCTTTGATTTTTTCCTTATTTACAATCCTGAACAAGGTCATAAAGAGGATTTTTATATCGAAGAACAGGCTCCAGTTTTCTATGTAGAAAATATCGCAATCTATCCTGTCCCGTATTGAGGTATCTCCTCGTAGTCCGTTTACCTGCGCCCAGCCTGTTATTCCCGGGCGAACCTGATGCTTTACCATGTATCGGGGAATTTCTTCTTTGAATTGCTCAACAAAATGCGGAACCTCTGGTCGAGGGCCGACCAGACTCATGCTTCCAGTGAGAACATTAAAGAATTGCGGAAGCTCATCAATGGAAAATTTGCGGATAAAGAAGCCGAATTTCGTTCTACGGTCATCGACTGCTGTGCTCCAGCCTGTTTTCTGCTCGCTGTTTACCTTCATTGAACGAAATTTATACATATTAAAGGACTTTTTGTTAAGCCCTATCCTCTCCTGCTTGAATATTATAGGGCCGGGAGAACTGAGCTTAACACCTATTGTGGCTATCAGCATAAGCGGAGAGAACAATACAATAAGGAAGAGCGAGCCGAGCAAGTCAACTGTGCGCTTCAAGAAGGCGTTACCAAAATTATCGAGTGGAATTCTGCGGAGGTTGACCATTGGAATGCCGTTGAGGTTGTCGATTTGGGGGTTGGAGGGCATATACAATGCGTAATACGGAATGAGTGTGATTTTTGTACCCGACTTTTCGCAGGCCGAAATTATATCCGGCATTTTTTTATAGTCTTCGCCGGAAATCGCTACTATAACCTCATCCGGTAAATACTCTTCCAAGATGGCTTCGAGCAAGTCGAATTTTCCAAGATAGTCTGTTCCTTTAAGGATGTTGAAATCTGCAACATATCCAAGAGCTGTAAATCCGAGTGTTTTGTGCAATTCTATTTCGTCAAGATAATGCTGTGCTATTTGGTCTGAGCCGACAATAAGGACGTGCTTTTGGTTGAACCCTGTTTTGCGGAGCTTATAAAGTACGCTGCGAAGCACTAAACGTTTCGTGGAAAGCAAAAGTGTGGAAATTCCAAAAAACACCGCCAGTTGCCAGCGAGACGTGTTATCCATGTGCAGAACAAACAGAACTGCAAGCAAAATAAGCGTAACTAAAAGCATACCCGAGAATATTAGCCCAATTTCTTTGTAGATACGAGTAATACGGAAAGACTCATATATTCCGAGGGTGGCAAATATAAGCACACTCAATAACCCTGCGCCAATTGAAAAATATACGGTGAGGCTCAACCCAACGTTTTTGCTGCCATCAAACACATAGTACCTAATCCAGTAAGCAATCAGCATCGATAAGAATACTATTATGATGTCAGACAAAACGTGCAATTGATTTAGCAGCCTCTGGTTTTCTTTGATCATGTCGGCCTCCGTCAAAGTTATTTAAACTATTGGTATATTTTACTTGAAAGAACCGGCAGTGTCAAATATAATGGAAAACAGTCGAAACATGAAAAGAAGGTGAAAACACGGTGAAAAAACCTGTTGTGCTTTTCTCGGCGTCAACAAGCTCTCATATAATCAGCTTTCATCTTCCATACCTTAAAGAATTCCAAAGATTAGGCTGGGAAGTGCACGTTGCTTGTGGGGCCCCCTTTAGAGAGATACCTTACGCAGACAAGGTTATTCATTTGCCTTTTGAAAAAAAGATGTCATCTCCAAAGAACTTTCTCGCGGGGAGAATGCTTCGCAGTGAGATAAAAGGCTGCAAATATTCACTCGTTATTACCCACACTTCGCTGGCGGCGTTTTTTACAAGAATTGCAGTAAAATATATGAATGATAGACCTCCGATTATTAACATGGTGCATGGGTATTTGTTTGACGACGACACTCAGCCCTTGAAAAAACAAATTCTTACCCTCGCTGAAACGCTGACTAAACGGCAGACGGACATGATTCTCACAATGAATAGCTGGGATTACGGATTTGCAAAGAAGAAAGCTCTTGCAAATGTCGTTTGGAACATACCCGGAATTGGCGTTGATTATCGCAAGATGGAAGAAGCCTCAGCGTTTGATAATGCGGAATTTAGGAAAAGGCACGGACTGAACCAAGACGATTTCTTAATGATATACGCCGCTGAGTTTTCGGATAGAAAAAATCAAAAGATGCTGATAGAAGCTATGACTTGCCTGCCCTCAAAAATAAAGCTTATTTTACCGGGGACGGGTGAGCTTTGGCATGGCTGTGTGGCGCTTGCAGAGCGACTGGGGGTTGCTGAGAGAGTCATAATGCCGGGATTTGTTGATAATATATCTTGCTGGTATAGAGCTTCAGATATTGCTGTGAGCGCCAGCCGGAGTGAGGGCCTTCCATTAAATGTGATGGAGGCCTTGCATTTTGGATTGCCGGTAATAGCAAGTGACGTTAAGGGACACTCCGATCTTATTAAAAGCGGTATCAATGGTTTTCTGTTTCCCTATGACAATCGGAATGACTTTTCGTCAATTGTTCAAGAACTGGCGAAAGAGCCTGATTTGATGGAAAATATGTTTGAGGCAGCCGTTGAATCCGTATGTAAATATAATCTTTTAGACGTATTGCCGGTCGTAATGGAACACTACATATCCATCGTGGAAAACGAGCCGTTATGAGATGGTTGAGGAAAATAAATGTTTTGCTGTAATTTTGTGCTTTCGAGAGCAATAATTTGACAATATATAGATTAAGTTGTACTATTTAGTGGAATGAGAACATATTTGCGATTGGAGTAATATACTAATGTCTGAGGAACGGATAATAACAAGCGCTAGTGTTGATGATAATGCCCTTGAGATAACCAGCAAGAAAGAAAGGGACTTTCGTGCATTGTTGTGGACATACCTTTTTCCGGTAATGCTTTTTCTCGTTATAACAGTGCAAAGCAGATTTATGGCCGCTATCATGCCAGTAATACTTTTGGCGTTTATCATTGGACGAAAGCCGTTTGGTTGCCTGAAGGACCGCCTGACTATGCTTACGGTGGCGGTAATACTATATGCGGCGATGGCGCTTGCTTCGGGTCTGTACTCGGATTTTGGAGCCTATGCTGCTAAAGAGTCCGCAAAAACTGTTTCTGCTGTTGCTCTTTTTGTGCTTGTGCTTGCGATGATGGGAAAAAAGCACATTAGTTATATTCTGACGTCACTTGCTTCGGTATGTGCCGTGGTTTCTCTGCTTTGCATTGACGCTGCGTCTTTAACGCTGCTTACAAAAGCTTACTCATTTTTAACTAATCTTTTCATGTACGATTCCACAGGTGCATTCACGGGCTATGAGCAGGGAATACGTATAACCGGCATATTCGGGAACCCTAACGTTTCAGCCGGTATTGTCGCTTTTGGCGTTTTGGTTAGCTATTATTTGGTGAACTATGCAAAAAAAGAGAAGCATAAGGCAGCATACAGTATCATTTTGGGTATTAACGCAATAGGTTTTTTGCTTTCATTCAGTATGGGCGCAATAGTAGCTTTTTCTCTGGCCTGCATCATTTTTTTGGTTGCTGAGGGAAAAGGCCGTCGAGTGCCTCTTCTTCTTTTGATGCTTGTCAGTGTTTTTTCAAGCATACTGATTTCTTTTGCCATATATCCGTTCCTTGGAAAAGTGAGCGTTTTCCCGCTGATTTTTGCGTTGTTGAACGGTGCGCTGATTTACATATTTGAGCGCTTCGTGGTTGTCAGACTGAGCGCTCTACTTCAGGGAAAAGCAAAGCTCGCTTCGGCGATTGTGGGCGCACTTGTCGTTTTGGCGGCGGTATATGCAGTACTTGGGCTAAACATAACAGGTGGTATAGAAATAAATGCGGGACAAAACCTGTCTCGCGCGGAATATCTGAACTCTGGCAATTATAGCCTTGACGTCGAAGCAGAGGGCAGCACCAAGGTGCTTGTTTACAGTCAGAATAAGGCAGAGCTGATGATGCATAAAAACACCGTGTTATTTGACGGTGATGCGAACACCGCAGAATTCGTCGTGCCGGAAGACTCGAGGGTCACATGGTTCGTGTTCTCCACGCCGGACAAGGCACAGCTAAAAACGGCATTGCTGTCGGACGGGACAAGTCTTAAGCTGGGCTATATGATTTTGCCGGAGTTTGCTGCAAACCGCTTGCAGGGTTTATTTGCAAACCAGAACTTTATTCAGCGCTTGGTGTTTTTTGAGGACGGAATAAAGCTGTTTAAGGAAAGCCCAATAATTGGTTTCGGTCTTGGCTCAGTGGAAGGAAAGCTGACTTCTGTACAGGATTTCTATTATGAATCCGTTTATATTCACAACCATTTTATTCAGATTATGGATGAGATGGGTGTGGTTGGGCTTTTGCTGTTTGTGATTTTACTAGTCACTGCTGTTGTAACCCTGTTGAAAAACAGAAAAACATCTAATCCTTTGCTTGCTCTGCTAATTTCCTGCGTGGCTATGATGATTTTTCATTCAATCACGGAGGTGGTCTGGTCAACAGGTATGTATCAGACGGTGTGTTACCTGATTTTCGCTGTGATTATTATTGAGTACAGTAAGCCCTTAAAGCTTGCATCACGCAAATTCGCAGGGGCCATTCCCGCAGCTTCAATGTGCTTGCTGGTTGTTTGCTTTGGCTCACTTGTTGGAGGAAATGTGCTAGCATCAAAGATGGTTGTTGGCTATAAACCCGCTGATCGCAATGAATTGCTTTCGACAATGGTTAAGCTTGATAGGATGGATTGTTACGATGACTCATTCTATAAATCTACATATATGATGAATGCCGTTGGGTCTGAAAATTTGGAAGAAAGCAATAGAGCAGGAGTATACGCAAAGCAGTTAAGAGAAACCGGCGAATACAGGGCTTGCACTGATGTCGCAATGTACTATTATCTGCCAAAGCAACTAATGATACCGATGTTTGAAGCAAGCCGCGAGGCATTAGCGCAGGAAGCTTCAAACCCTAATTCGTGGAATTTGCAGCTTGACTTTTATCAGCAAGCCGTATCGTATATTTCATCAGATAAGACGCAGGAATTCGTCGATGGGGTTATGAAAACTCTGGAGTATTACGATGAGTTTAATTCCGGAAGAATGGATCAGATTGTTCTAACGGACAAGAACAAGGTGTTCGTAGAATGCGTGAAGACGCTCGCTGCAAGCAAAACAACGCAGCAAGAGGCATATGCTGTGCTGTCCTCTATTTGCGCACAACAGCAATAAGCGTTAATTGTGCATTTGTTGAATCTGTTTTTGCCAAACAGAACGTGCCATCAGATATTTGTACTGTATCAGAAACACTCGGAAATTGCGAAAGGGTTTTATACAAGACTAGACATATAATCAAAAAATTCGCGGTATATTATATGAACTAGGGACATCCTGTTGAGGTTTAGCACGACAACATATTTGTAAAATTGGGACAGAATAATTGGAAAAACTAGCGCATTTCTCAGAACTTTTTCTAAGTTAATATACACCGCCTATCCAACTACGGGTAGGCGGTGTATTTAATTTCTGTAGGAGGGGGGTTCCTGCAAGACTGTTTCCAGCCTTTTGACGAGTTCACGAACTTGCTCCACTCGCTGTGAGCGGCATGGAGCACCTGAATATTTATAATTTGTATTTTTTGTACTGAAGATTACTGGATACGAGCGATAAAGTTCCGTTAGACATTTTATTAACTCCTTAAATTGTATTTTGTATGCATACAACAGATAAGGAGAAATATAAAAGATATTTGTAAACTTAAAATATTAATTCAGTTATTATACGTTACCTAATTGACTACCATAATAGCGTGTATAAAAAGTAAATGAAGTTACCAATCCGCCAACTACTTTATAAGAAAATGCGCCCGTGAACCGCTCATAGCCATATAACAGCCAGGCACGCTCTTCAGAATCCCCAGCTTTCAAATCGCGAGATGTGCTATACCCATTACCCACAACGTTAATTGCGCAGACTCTTCCGTCCATGTTTTCCATGTCTTCATACGGCTCATTAATACGCATGACATATACCTGGAGATCATCGTTTTTATATTCCTCAATGCTATAATTGATTACCTCGCCAACAACCCCCGCATACGTCAACTGTGTCTTGAAATCCTCGGGCAGAGTATCATAAAAATCCATTAACTTAACTTCATTAACGCCACGTTCATTTTCAAATCCACCCAGAATTACCATACGTGATATCGGACATTCACGTGCTGAAGCAATGCTTGGTCTACCGCTACTGGGGTAGCATTTGGCTGTAAAGTTAGCTGGAATAAACACGGTGTCATGTGATACCAGCGGCACATAGTTTTCATCTATATCTACGCTGTCCCATTCTTTGGTAAAATCAGTCCTTGAACCCGAAACCTCAAATGTTTCCCCGTTAACAACAACAGTATGGGTTCCTATTTGATATTTAGTTGTGTTACCCAAAAGTTCAACTGTTGCAATATCGCTTTTGAAAGAATATGTTCCACCAAGCAGCTTCGTTACTGTTTCTAGTGGTATATAAAATATGCCATTTTGAATAAATGGTGGAGTTGTCAAAGTCTTCGATTCACCATTTAATAGCGCCTCATTGTTGTCTGCTACCAAAGTTAAAGTATATCCGTCGTTACTTCGCAGGCTTTTTGAATTTCTGATCGATACTTTGCGATTTTCTGCGTCGATATCGGCCGAAATATCCATACTTCCCGCTAAATCGTTCAGAGCAATATAGTTGTTTCCGTCAATAAAATAAGCAGAATAGAGCATTCTATTGCCGTCGATGTATATCGCAGACGCAGACGGAGATGCGGTTTTGGTTCCTTTTGTAACTGTCAGCTCGATGCCGGATTTTTCATAGGGTCTACACGATGTGATTTGAACGGTATTATCTGAGCTATCCCATTTCACTTCGAACTGTCTTCTCGTGCCGTTCAAAATCATAGCAATATCCCGTAGCTTAAAGTAATCGCTACCGTTAATGGTATAAGCTTGCAAGCTATAATCCTGACCATTCAGCGAAACGGAATATTCAACTGGTGTGGCAGTGACATTGCCGCTTTCTTCACTCCCTGCCAACGCCGACAAACCGCACCCTACAGACAATAATGCCAAAGCGGCAACAAGCGACGCGAATACTAACATTTTGTTTTTTTTCATAAATACTGTTTCTAATCCTTTCAACTGACAAATTGAGATTCCATGAGCAGAATTCCAATTATATATAGAAATGGAAATAACCAACCATGGAGTTTTACCTTGGAACTAATTCAATAAGGATAATCGAACCATCTTCGCCGCTCATACTTAAGTCAAAGTATCTCGTTGTATTGTTTTCATCTACAAAAGATATTGCCCTTGTCGGGAGTGAGCCCACAAAAACCGTTCCTACGACAATTGGCGTCTCGGGCGAAACTGTCTCCTTATAGCACAAGGTTTTTTCTACACAAAAATTCAAGCTTTTATCTTCCTCCATTTTATCAAAACGGAGCATTAGTAATCTGAAATCTTTTACCTCAGACACAAACTTAAAAGCAAGCCTTACTTTATAATCGGACTCGGCAAGTTCTCCATAGGACTCATATTGTGCCAAAAGCTCTTCTGTAGCATAGTCAGCACTTAAAACGCTCGCATCAGGCCCATTACCTGAAAGCGTAACTATCTCAACACTCTCATCTGGGGAAGGGGCAAGTGGTTTTTGCGTTTCTGCCGGCGGGGTTGACAGTTCGCCCTTCGTAACCAAAACTAATAACAATAAGCAGGTCCGGATTTTCCGCCTTGTCTTTGTTAAGTTACTGACATCATCCCGTCCATAATTTTATGCGGAAAATAGAATTTAGTTAAATCTTCGTTAGAGACATGACCATCTAATATCTCGTTATATCCAGCTTGCAATAGCTCTCCTTGATTCGTGATCATTAAGGTATAGAACTCTCCACGTGCAGCGAAAACAACATGATCCATTATTTTGACTGGTTCATCCCTTTCGGTAGTTGTTCCATCACCGAGTTCCCCAAACTGATTGCTTCCCCAAGTCCATAGTCTACCGTCTTCCTGCACCGCGAATCCATAGCCGCAAAATTTCACATTCTCCAATAACTTTCGGGGCTCACTGTTTTGCCCGTGCTCAAATAGCCACAGTGTTTTATCCTTTTTGATAACATATAACTGTTCGTTGCTCGGATAGACAAAAAGCGCGTTATCGCAAATTTCTGTTGGCAAGAGAACGGGCTGCTCCTCGTTTCCTTGGACTGCGACAGTACCGGTTCCCCAGGCAAATACTTCACCATCCCGCGAAATTGCGAAGCTACTATCTCCACTAGTAGCTACAAAAATAGCATTGTCCATCACTTTTTCTGGCGAATGGGTAATATAAGTGCTTTTATCGCAATCAATGCTTTCGTTTCCTAATTGTCCCTGATAGTTAAATCCCCAGGACCAGACACTCCCATCCTCTTTAAGTGCCAAGCAATGACGGTTCCCCGCACTTGCCATCACAACATGCTCCATTATTTTAATCGGCTTATTTCCGACAACACCTGATCCGACTCTCTGCGCCACATCCGAACCCCGTCCCCATAGGACTCCATTTGAGTCCACTGCAAGAAATAGGCATTGGCATACTGAGACAGACACAATATTTTTCATTAACTGATATGGCTCGTGGTATGTAGTATAAGGCGAGTTCCCCCCCACGGTTCCGAATTGATTATCACCCCAGGACAGAAGTGCCCCATTTTCTTTTAACGCAAAATAGGCAAAACCATCCGTTGACAGGGGTAAAACATATGGCTTTAAAACTGGCTCAGGCGGTAAGGGCTGGCTTGAAATTGATGGAATAAAACTCGGCTGAACGGGTGCGGAAGACAAAGGTGATTCGGTGTTCTCACTTCGGGATACACAAGATGACAGCGAAAATATCACTGCCAAAGAAGCTAATACAACCAGAGACAGTTTGTTTTTCTTACTCATAATTTGCTCCATATTTCTTGATTAGAGCGACAGACGCAGAACACATAGTTATTCACACTGTGTTAATTGGTATCGCATTACCAATGTTTTAAGGCAAAGCATATAGAAAAAATATAGATTAGAAAGCGTAAATGTCAAGCCAGAGATGATTACAGAATGAGCATTTTCTTCCCTTTATTTCAATTCAAAATTACAGCGGGTTAAAACTGTTATACAAAACAATTTTTCTTTTCAGGCTATCGCACCAGCAGTTAGTGGTGTGCGTGTAGGTGTGGATACAATGAACCCAAATAGTAATGCGTGCCCTCCCTCGAGCGTTGTTGCAAAAATAAACGCGAACTACATGGATACGAGCTCTTACGGCAATGCGTTCTATGGTATATTCTACTCAGGCGGACAACTTTCAGATGGCATAGTAGAGATGACCAGAAGCATGACAGACTATTATCAAGGCTTAGAAGAACCATATTGGTACAAAAACAGTCAGAGCTTATGTGTTGATCAAAACGGATACGCAACGATTTGCTGGTTTTCAAATGAAAATCCTAACAATCTCAGCATGACGCTCAATGCCAGGCATGGACACGTATCCGACCATCCTTTCTGGTCAGCATTGCTTGGGACATCATAGCGTCCCAGTGTTTGAAGGCCCCACATACAGTCATGAGGGAGTAGCGATTGATGACTGGGCAAACCTCAATTATGCATATAACCACCACAACGAAATTCTTGGTGGTTATAACAGTACAATAAAAAGACGGAGAACATTTGTGGGGCATTCAAACGGATCGTTCTATTTGGTTCTTGTATCCGGAGGTGATGATTGGGGTCCTGAAACTACGGGAATCGATTTGCGCATGGGTGCTCGTATGATGGCAGATATGGGCTGCGACTATGCTCTTAATATGGATGGCGGAGAACTCCTTCGCAAATGCGCGTCAACGGGCAGTGGGCTCATAGAGCACTATACAATATGGGCAGATGCATCTGGGCATATAATAAATAATTGAATAGAGGAAGCGTTCAGGGGAATAACCTGAACGCTTCTGTTTAACCGCGGCAATGAAACTATGAGATGTTAAAGTAAAATAATGATACTCCGTCCGAGTAAATTAGCCCGTTTTCGCTAAGCCAGTATTTTTTAACGTCATGTGTAGTGAATAATTCGTAGCCGTTAAAATCAAAAACAGAAATCTCATCAGCATCAGGGCGTATAACTTGCCCATTTGAAGCAACAGATGATTCGTGGTTGTTTGTCAACCTTATGATGAATTTATCGTAAAGCTTATATTCCGAATCCTTGCCGGTCGGCAGTTCCAATTTCACTTCTCCGGTTGCCATACTTCGCAGGGTGAGGCTCCCTTGTCGACTAAACAGACCCAGACGTACGCCGTTCGATTCTATCGAATTATATATCATGGGAACCACCAAATTCCCTTTTATGTCGGCTACTCCCCAGTTAGAATAATCGTTTGTGACGGGGAGATAATCATTGCCCCAATAAATGTATGTATATTCCTGTAAAAAAAGCTTATTCAAATTCGCGTCAATCAAATTAGCGGAAGGGTCGGTGCTTTCACCGAAGCTTCTCACTCTGGCTGTGCCGCGATAAAAGTGGGATATCTCCGAATAAGGCAATTCGAACAATTTACCCGTTGAAATGTTAATTAAAACATTTGGTCTATCAGTCGGTTGGAGATAACCGCCTGATAGCGATTTGCCGCAGATTTGAACGCTTGATTGACTAAGCGTTCGGACAATATTTCCGTTGGTATCAATTATTTGAATCGCACCGTCTACATTCTTAACTGCCGCAAATCCATCGCTGAAATCCGAACCCTCACAGAAGGAAGTTTGGCTGAGTCTCGCACCTTTGGTGTTATAGTATGTCACTTCGCCTGTCGAAGGGTCCTCGACTCGGAACATCCCCCCTGATGCTTCGTTGATTTTTCCTTTTATACAATCAATAATCGGCTCCCCGCTTAAATTAAAAACCCCTCTTCTTCCTGCTTCGGGACGGTCAACATAGATATAGGTTCCGTCGAAACCCGTTATAGTAAGTCCGTTTACATTAAGAGGGATGGCACGTTTGATTGCGCGATTGTCTGAGAATGGCTCCAGAGAAGCCGCAACCCTTGTGTCGGGTCGAATTATGCGGCAAAGAAGTGCGGCAATTTCGGCGCGGTTTACAGGCGTATAAGGGGCAAACACGCCGTATTTGTTTGTTCCTGACAAAACTCCGGCGTTATATAGCTCCAGCACATCCTGACCGATCTCGCTGCTCGTGTCGTAGCCTGGTATACTTTTGATTTCGTTGATTTTGGAGAACTCAGAGCTTGGAAATACTCTCATGAGCAGCGATACAAAAAATTCGCGGGTCATAACCGATGTTTGCGTATATTCGCTTTCGTCCAGAAGCTTCCACTTTAGACAATAATCGTAGTAGGGGGAAAACCAATCGGCTTTTTCTGATGCCTCGTCTTCAATCTTCGGATTGGAGTTATAGATTTGGTGCAGACGTGCAACGATTACGATGCCCTGCTGTATGGAAACAATATCGGCAGGACAAAACAAATTATTTCCTGCGCCTGACATGAGATTGGTCTCATAGCAAAGCTTTGCATACTTATAATACCAATCGGTTTCATTTACATCTGAATATGGAGCATATTCTCGCGTAACAGCATACCTGTTCGCCGTAGCATCTGCGTGGGGCGAAACATTGGAAATCAAAAGAGCAACCATGAATAACATTATAAGCTTTTTCATTTTTGAGAGCAGTCCTTTCACATGTTTTCCTCACTTTAATATAATGACAACTGGACGAACAAAACGCAACATATGAAAAATGATATTTGTCTATCACTTATAAGCAACGACGAAACGATTTGCAGCCACTATTTATAGCGGAACTTAACGCATATACTTTCACTGTGCTACTTATAGCATTGCCTAATCAATATAAATCATTTTACGGGATGAAACACATTATTAATGAACAAAATAATGTCAACACTACAGGCTTTTGACGTTCAAAATGTTATTATTGTTGCAAATAACAATAATAACATTTTTATAATCTATCTAATGGATTCAAGTGTCTGATTCTCTATGTAATAGATAATCTGTGTCTTGCTGACATGGCGTGCCATTCATGCGGCTACTCTTCTTGATGAAGCATACTTTTAAATAAAAAAACTAACGCACCCGGATTAGCTTCGCACCGAGTAAAAGTCTTGAAATATACGAAAAACAGCCTTAAGACTTTCGTTTAAGGCTGTTTTTGATTGTGGTGGGGACGGAAGGAATCGGACCGCCCAACTTCTGACTGCCAGTCAGTCGCTCTCCCAAAGTATCGGGTGTGCATCCCCATACACCTTCAATCGGAGTACTTTGCGTAAGTGGCTGCAAAAAGACGGGGGAGACCTTTGGGGATAATGATTATGGCCTCCCCTTCAAAACATGAAGCATAGTTTGCTATATACTCATGTTAAAAGCATTACAAACGACATAGCATAGAAATGTCTTACAAACATAACCCGCGGAAATAAGCCCCAATTGCTCGATTGGCCTTAATTATTCATTCAAATAAAGCTGTATCCTGCTTTGGATTATAGTAACGGTATCCTTGGCAGACTTATCCCCGCAAAAATAAGCGGATAAATCCTCGCTAATGATATTCATGACGGTTGTATCTACTTGATACAATCTGTCTGTGCTGCCAATTAGATCAATTGTCTTTTGATAGCAAGCCGATCTGTCTTTCGAATACTCAATAAAAGTTTTTTCCTCAACACCGTCTACAACAGTTAAATAATAAAATCCTGTATCATTATTCTTAACTTCATTCCCAAGTCCTTTTTTAAAGGTATCCCATTGAGCGTCAAATGCAGTCTTACTCATTGGTATTCCTGGAGACATAAGCTGCTGAAAACCATCGGAATAAAGCCATTTCAGAAACTCCCATATCCCATCCTTATGTTCTGAAGAAGCTGACATGCCAAAACTATACATAGGCAACATAAGTGCACCTGTGTTGTTTTCAGCGCCGCTGGCCAAAGTGGTTATAGCGTAGTTGTCCTTGAATACTGCTGAAAGCCGATCAATATCAAATATTCCCCGAATCCACTGAAAGGATATTGGCTGAGACCCTGAATATATCTTGAGAGTTTCACCGTAATGTTCGTCGTATGGCACTAAACCACTCGCTATAGCCCTCCACGCCATCTGTACCGACAGAGCCAATCAAATCAGGCGTAAAGCCAACGACGCCAGCGAGAAGCTCCGAACCGTATGTCTCACCCAAAGCGCTTGTAGGATAGCTTCCGTAACCTTCAAGGGCTGTCTGCAGCGGTGCAATATTAGTGGATGCTCCGTTTGCCGTTTTGGACCCACTTCGACTAATAATCGCCATAAGTTATTAATACCAGATGTGCCTATATATGTCAATGTTTTTAGTCAAATAATAATTATACTTGACAATATCTGCTATTTAATATATTATTTTTGTAAAAAGAGGTGTTAAAAATGAAATTCACCGATAGTGAGCTACAGATAATGGAGTTGTTCTGGAACTCGGAAAAACCTTTGGCCAGTCCAGACATCATAAAGCTATCTCCAGCGGACAAACTGTGGAAAGACAATTCCATATTTATCATGATTCAGACTCTCCAGCAAAAGGGCGCAATAAAGGAAATCGGGGCTATTAAAGGCGAAAAGGGCAAGTATCTAAGGCTCTTTGACCCTACCCTCAGCCGTCAGGAGTATTATTCAAAGCAATTTCCCGTCTCACTTGAGCCAAAGGATATTCCTGTGCTTTTCTCAGCACTAATTCAAAATGCCGATTTGAGCAAGGAAACCATCAGCGAATTAGAGGACATATTGCGGAGAAAAAAGACGGGGATGAAATAGAAAATGACCAGCTTCTATTCGTTTTTGGTTGCTATAGTTTGGTTTAATATCGCATTGTTCTTAGTTTCCGTTTTAAGTCGAAGAACTTATTTTCTCGTGAAATACAGCACATCGGTTTTGCTCATATGCTCGGCCTTGGGAATAGTACGCATGCTTTTGCCGCTGGACTTTTCATTTACCTATGTGATAAGATCCTATAAAATTATGCCGGTTGTCAGAGATGCCTTCAACGGCGACATTATGCCAGGAACGGAATATTTGAAGCTTGGTACCGCAATTATCGGCGTGTGGATTACCGGCACGATAGCTGTGCTTATTAAAACCATTCGGCAGCTGATACTTCAGCATAAACATCGCAAGAAGTATACGGCAGTTGAAAACGAGCAGGTTAATCGAGTATGCGCCAAAATGAATTTGAAAAAAGCCGAAATTATTGTTTCTCCAAATATTAATATTCCAATGGTAACGGGCATTTTTAAAGAACATATTTATCTTCCAGAAATAGTGCTTTCAGATGGTCAGTTGGAGCTGATATTATCGCACGAGCACCAGCATTTCAAGTCGCACGACACACTAATAAAGCTGTTCTATTTAGCTCTTTCGGCTCTTTTTTGGTGGAACCCTGTCGTACATAAATTTCAGTGCGAACTTGACAATCTGCTTGAGCTTCGGTGCGATTACAACGTAACGAAAAAAATGGACGAAGAGGGCAAAGAGCGTTATTTAACCTCTATTCTGGCGGTAATTAAGCAATTTTGTGGCGTGGCAAATGAAAACGTCCCTGTGGCATCCGCATCTTTAGTAAGAATTAAATCAGAGAGCTTAATTAAGCAGAGGTTTAATTTTGTACTCAGCGATGACAAAAAAGCACCGAAAGCTCAGACAGCAATGGTGAGTCTTTTGATAGGGCTTTTTCTTTTGTCATTTATGATAATTGTCCAACCGGCGGGCTTTCCTACTGGGGATAAGATGGACGCAGGAGTAAGCATAACGCCGGAAAGCGCATATATCCTTGTGCTAAACGATGGTAGCATGAAATTATATGTTGACGGTGAATTCTTTTGGGATGTAGGTGAAGCGGATTTGCACGATGACTTGCACTCAAACTTACCAATATATGAAAGGAAAAATTAACATGAAAAAACTTGTATCAATTTTACTGGCATTAAATCTTTGCTTTGCGGTCTCGATACCTGCATTTGCGGCTAATTTTGAGGCGCCGAAAGAAAAAGCGAGTGGCGAGATTGTAACCCGCGCAGAGGAAACACAATGGCGCTACCGACTTTACAACGGTGAAAAGCAAAAGCGACTCTGGTCCATAACGAATGAATGTTGGCTAACTGAATGGATCTCGTATTATTCCTAATAATATGAATAAAGCGGACGCTGTCGCATAGTGTTCCGAAAAGCAAACAAGGCAGATAGCCCATTCTGGGCTATCTGCCTTGTTTACTTGTGTCTGAGTTTTTGCTTGTTATTTTGAACCTTTCCTCACAAAAATCCAATATATCCGCTCAAGCAAGACCCCCATGGGTTTTTGCTAAAATATACGAGAAACAGCCTAAAACATTGGTTTTAGGCTGTTTCTCGAGTGTGGTGAGACTGCCCAAAAAGGCACCATATACGGTGAAATAGCGTCAACAGGACACAAGGGGGACATAGAAAAGGCAAGCAGGGAACAGACAACGCTGCTGCCAGACAGAATTGAGGATTATGTCTGTGAGTACAACCCTGTGAGAGCAATCGATGCGTTTGAGGATAGCCTTGACCTTGAGGAAATGGGCTTTACAAAGGCGGTACCGGAGGAAACATGGCGCCCGCCGTATGACCCTCGAGACCTTATGAAACTCTACACCTATGGATATCTGAACAAAATCCGCTCGTCCAGAAAGCTGATGCTTGAGTGCGGCCGTGGTTTACGCTATGCGCTTTACGCTTTACAAGGCTGCGTCCACTGCAATTGTTGAGTCGAAAGCGTCCATGGCAGAGGGAGCACGTCCAGGCTTTATGCTTTTCACGATTGTTCAGCCAGATAAAGTGCAGCTCGGTTCTGAACTAAGACTGCGGCTTCTTCCGTGGTACGAGTACCTGAAAAGTATGGATTATATTCCTCAGTAATTATGGTTAGCACAGCCGGATCGGAGCCGGAAAGCAGAGTCGTATCGTTTACTAATGCCCAGAGCTTTTGGGCATCGGACTGTGTAAGCTCATATTTCTTGTCCTGCATTGTGATTCCGTCTTCCACCGCAGTCCAAATTTGCGAAACTGATTTTTACTAAAAATTATATATATTAACTATCACAAACTTTATTAATAACTCTATTACAGATATTATTCATGCTTGACAATATCTGTTATTTAATATATTATTTTTCAAAAAGAGGTGTTAAAAATGAAATTCACCGATAGCGAGCTACAGATAATGGAGTTGTTCTGGAACTCGGAAAAACCTTTGACCAGTCCAGACATCATAAAGCTATCTCCAGCGGACAAACTGTGGAAAGACAATTCCATATTTATCATGATTCAGACTCTCCAGCAAAAGGGCGCAATAAAGGAAATCGGGGCTATTAAAGGCGAAAAGGGCAAGTATCTTAGGCTCTTTGACCCTACTCTCAGCCGTCAGGAGTATTATACAAAGCAATTTCCCGTCTCACTTGAGCCAAAGGATATTCCTGTGATTTTCTCAGCACTAATTCAAGATGCCGATTTGAGCAAGGAAACCATTAGCGAATTAGAGGACATATTGCGGCGAAAAAAGACGGGGATGAAATAGATAATGACCAGCTTCTATTCGTTTTTGGTTGCTATAGTTTGGTTTAATATCGCATTGCTCTTAGTTTCCATTTTAAGTCGAAGAACTTATTTTCTAGTGAAATACAGCACATCGGTAAAGCTCATATGCTCGGCCTTGGGAATAGTGCGCATGCTTTTACCGCTGGACTTTTCATTTACCTATGTAATAAGATCCTATAAAATTATGCCGGTTGTCAGAGATGCCTTCAACGGCGACATCATGCCGGGAACGGAATATTTTAAGCTTGGTACCGCAATTATTGGTGTGTGGGTTACCGGCACGATAGCTGTGCTTATTAAAACCATTCGGCAGCTGATACTTCAGCATAAACATCGCAAACAATATACGGCAGTTGAAAACGCGCAGGTTAATCGAGTATGCGCCAAAATGGATTTGAAAAAAGCCGAAATTATTGTTTCGCCAAATATTAATATTCCAATGGTAACGGGCATTTTTAAAGCACATATTTATCTTCCAGAATTACTGCTCACAGATCGTCAGTTGGAGCTGATATTATCGCACGAGCACTAGCATTTCAAGCACCTCGCCTCCCGGCTTCATAATGCAAACCGTGCATTTGCCCTTGGATACGTCGATTCCGACGCTAATCGAAACATTCCTTCTTTCTTTTTGAGGTGTGTAATGTTTCCACCGATGCTTATTACGATTCATTTTGGTTAGTGACACAAACGCTACCGATGGGCACACCCAGCGGCAGGATCAACCTGCCAAATCGAATCATTATAACAAGAAGGTGGCTGACACTTTCATGCGCGAACGCGAAGTCCAAAGGAGAATCCGTCAGACCATTACCTTCTTATTATATAAAAACAAGCATAACTTGGTGAAGACTTGGTCAGGAGTTCAAGCTACGCGAATATTGTACCAAAGGGGTGCGGCCAATGGGCTGAGTTACTCTCTGCAGCATACACGAGAACTATTTCTCTGATTTATCTGAAAAACTAAGAAGATTCTCATTATGTTTAAGAGCAAAAACTACTTTGTTCGGTATTGACTTTGGTATTAGCACTGTCCATAATTACACCATCAGCATTTGCAAAAGGTAATCCGAATATTTCTGGAGCAGGTGACATAGGCACAGACAATTACATTGATCCATCCGGTAATTACGTGTTTTATGGGTTTTCAAAAAATGAATTTCCTATTAGCCCCAATACTTATGTTGGGTATGGATATTTAACTTCCGGATACGAAGTAATGGTATTGCAGGTTTGCCTAAAAACTTATGCAAACAGAGTACCTGCCAGCCAAAAGTATTTATATGATCCGGGTGCAATAGATTCTCAGTTCGGCGCGGCTACAAGACAGGCGCTTATTAATGTGCAGTCGGCTGTAGGGCTTAGCGCCGATGGAATAGCCGGCCCCAACACGTGGTACAAGGTCTATTACAACGTTTTCCCTGACGGCATAGATGACAGATTGTCATAGCGTGTAGTTTTGAAGCAGATGTATAGGGCGCTGTTAACGCTCCGTCCTATGCATCTGTATTAGAGGTCAAACAATGCATAAACTGACTGCACGTTTACTTGTACTTATTTTGATGCTGTCGCTCTGCGGCTGCGGTTCTGCCTCTTCAAAAGCCAAGCTGCCGCTAATGGAAGCGGCGGCGGATTACATTGTCACACCGACGGAGCTTAAGTGCATGGACGGTAGTATAGTTTTCTGCAAAGCTTTTGATGGGGCGGTTTACGCGCTAACGGAAAAATCCGACGGCAGCTTTGGGCTTTGCGTGATGAATGCAGCAACCGGGCTTGCGACACAAATCGAGGGCTTTTCAGCAGACTTTGAACTGCCGCCGATAGACTTCTGTGTCGTTGCGGGATACATATATGTGCTAACCGGGAGAGCCCCCACTAACGACGAAAGCGTCACTGCTCAGTATGCGGCGAAGGGTTATTTGGAGGATTTATATCCCTATATAGATTCCAATATGGATATTCGGCGCGAGGATTTTGTTGCACCTGTTCTGTCTGTGCTTGAGCAAAACGCTAAACTTTATGAGCTGTGGCCGGAATTCGGGGTTGCAACAGTAGTTGGGAAAAGTGAACTTTTGGGCGACGGCAAGGACTGGAGCGAAGCAAAGTTGCGCAAAGTGTCCGAGGGCTTGCAGGAAGACGTAAGTCTTTTCGGCGAGAGCATGACGCGTGACGATTTTTTATCCTTTGCGGTAAGCTTCAACATGGATAGCTTTGTAGATTGGGAAAAAAAGAGCAGCGACTTTGAGGGCGAGGAGTTTGCGGAAATCTTGGCGTGTGCCAAGGGTTTCCCGACTGAAATCAGCTTTAGTTCATGAATCACCCATATAACACTATAAAGGTCGGTTGTTACCAGCTTTTGTTGACAAAATGTGGTGGAGACGGACGTTCTACTGAGGTGTCCGGTGTGCACCCCTGTTTTCGTGTTGACTTTTCAGGAGAAGGTTCTTTTCAACTGTCGTAAAGACAAGAATCCCGTTGCGTATTGCTACACAACGGGATTGAGAATTATTTGGATGAATTTTGGAAAGCATCTCTTAAGGAAGGTGGGCACTCTTTTTCTGAGAACAAAAGAGATTTCCTTGAGCAGAAAAAAGCAAGCAAATCCAAAAAGGAAAAACGCAGATTATTTTTCGCGGGCATTAAACATTTCTAGATAAACACTGCCGTTTGTAATTATACTAATTACTCGTTTTGACATCTCCTCGGGAGACTGAGTGATTTCGTTGAGTATCCACTCGTGAATTAAAGCAATAATTCCTGAAAAATAAAAATTAAGTATTGTAATCATTTCGAGTTTGATTTTTCCAGGGAATGCAATGCAAAGCTCTTCAATAATAACCTTAGTATACTGCTCGATAAACTCCTGGTTACCCGAGTTGATATAAAGAAGCTTGGAATACGGTAAATTGTCGTATTTGTGCTGAAAGCAGAAGGCGATAAGTTCCGAAACAAGCGATTTTGAATCGACATTTTCACTGAGAATAGTATGCACTCCTTCGCGGAAGTCGAAAAGCATATCATTTTCTATGGATTTCACCATGCTATAGATGCTGTCAAAGTACAAATAGAAGGTACAGCGGGATATCTCAGCCTTTTCGGTTAATTCGCGAATGGATATCTTGTTGATTGGTTTTTTAAGCATAAGCTCACATAGCGCTTCGCGAAGATGCCGTTGAGTCCTTGCCGAGCGGAAATCCTGTTTTTCATCCATATTTATGACCATTCCTTTCGCATACTTAAGGCACAAAAAGGCTATGAAATGTAATTGCCTTTTTTGTGCGCGTGTTGCGGTTGCAAGCAGGGCGAGCAACGCGCACTTTTTTTCTAAAAATACAAATAACGATGTAGTGTATGATAATTAACAGTTTACCGGAAATTGTTTACCTGTTTATATACAATTGAATTATAATTAACACGTGTTAAGTTGTCAACAAAAAAGCATTTCAGTATTAAGCCGCCCCGATCAGTTGGCAAAAATTAATTTCATTAAGAGGACAGTATGATTGATTACGGTGAGATTTTAGCAAAACAGAGAAGCTTTTTCGCTTCGGGTAAAACTAAAGAATACAGCTACAGGCTCAATGCGCTGAAGGCATTGAAAGAAGCAATGATATACTTTGAAGACGAGATAAATGCGGCACTTAAGAGTGATTTGAATAAGGCGCCCTTTGAGACGTATCTATCCGAATACGGTATATCTCTGCAGCACATTACTCATGCAACACATGATTTGAAAAAGTGGATGAAGCCAAAACGCAGGGTTACAGGTATTAATGGATTTCCCGGGAGTTCTTATGATCTATATGATCCTTATGGAATTGTGCTTATTATGTCTCCGTGGAATTACCCGATTCAGCTTACGTTGGGTGCGCTTGTTGGAGCAATTGCTGCGGGAAACTGCTGCATCATAAAGCCGTCAGCATATACTCCAGAGTCATCCGCAATAATTGCGAAGATTGTGAAGCGAGCGTTTCCAGAAGAATATATTACAACTGTGCAGGGGGGGCGCGTAGAAAATCAGCAGCTTCTTGAACAACGATTTGATTACATATTCTTTACCGGCAGCGTAACTGTCGGCAAACAGGTTATGGAGAAAGCCGCCAAGAACCTTACGCCGGTCACTCTTGAACTCGGCGGTAAAAGCCCATGCATAATTACCGCTGACGCCAACATCAAAGAAGCGGCAAAGAACATAGCGTTTGGAAAACTTCTGAATAGCGGACAGACCTGCGTAGCGCCCGATTATGTTCTTGTTGATGAAAAGTTGAAAGAGCAGTTTTGTGCTGAAATAACTAATCAGTACAAAAAAATGATTGGGGATGAGCTGACAAACGATGAGTATCCGCGCATTGTTAATGAGAAGCATTTTGACAGAATACTAAGTCTTATGAATGGCGTAACGGTATACAGCGGAGGACGCTCGAATAGAGAAAAGCTTCAAATTGAGCCTACAGTGCTCATTGATGTTACTGAAGATGCTCCTGTAATGTGCGAAGAAATTTTCGGACCTCTTATGCCGGTTATACCCTATAAGACCCTTGATGAGGCGGAAGAATTCGTACTAAAACGTGAAAAGCCGCTTGCACTTTATCTTTTCACTACGAGCAAAAACACAGAAGATAGAGTGCTTAGAAACCTATCCTTCGGTGGCGGTTGCGTGAATGATACGATAATGCATCTTATGAGCAAGGGGCTTGGATTTGGTGGAGTGGGACACAGCGGTATGGGTATGTATCACGGCAAGCATAGCTTTGAGACATTCAGCCATACAAAGGGCATTTATAAAAAATCTATGCTGTTTGAGCTGCCGTTTAGATACCATCCCTATAAACCGAGTTATCTTGCGGTTGTACACAGGCTTATGAAATGATTTCAATATATAGACCTGAACCGTTAAGCAAATAGTCCGTTGCAAGCATAATGATTTTTGGTTTCTGTCAGTTACCACTTCAGATGAAGTTACTCGTGGCAATAACGGACAAGGACTATTTTTATAAGAAGAAAGCCGATGTGTGTGTCGCTGAACTGGAATGCCATTTATGCGGGTGTCCATTTTGATGATTCATTCTTCTCTAACAAAAGTATAACGCACCTGGCTTAGTTACACCCCGCTGAAAAGCTCTGGAATATACAAAAAGCAGCCTAAAACGAGAGTTTTAGGCTGTTTTTTAGTGGAGACGGACGGGATTGAACCGCTCAACTTCTGACTGCAAGCCAGACGCTTTCCCGAGGTATCGGGTGTGCACCCCCATGTTTGCGGAATTTTATCACAATAGTGGTATCGTCAACTGTCACTAATAAAAGTATTTGACGCGTATTGCTATACAGATGAATCAAGATAGCGTTTTTGTTATGTGCGAGCGTGCCATTACAGGAAGCTACGCGCTCGTTTTCTGTATTTTCAAGACCGTTCAGAAATTGCTAAACATGGATATCGAGTTTGATTCCAATCATGTAGCCCTCATATACTGTTATTCGCCTGATAACTACTCCTTAAAAAGAATGGATGCGATACGATTTCGCTAACCAAAAAGCTCGGTCGTCTTTTGCGCAACCCGTTTACCGAAAAGTGTAAAAATCTCCGCATTTTATTCCAAATTATTCATCATGGGGATAGGCCCAAGATGAATATAGGATAGGCCGAACTCCGAGTAGGAGGAATAGGCTAACATCCCATGCGTCAAAGCCATTTCCAGAATGCTTTGAATGGCTATATCCGCCCCGCCCCCATACTCAGCCGGTGGTTGCGAAGCAGTTGGCGAGCTTTCCCTCCAGTTTGCAGTCAAACCTTGTGTCAAAGAATTATTTCATCTGCCAGCAGGTGCTTGCCACATAGGTCGGTGTGCCGAAAATATCAGCGGAGCTGTCGTTAATGAAATCCTAATCAATGTTTTCGTCACTTGAAATATTCATGAGCTATACTTCGACATCCATGTCGTGTTCAAGAATACCGTCACGGATAACGCTTGCCATTTTCTCTGCATTGCTCGTGTGGCTAAAATACAAAATTGCGATTTTCATAGTCACATCACCATTTTTTTTCGTCGCAGGCTTCAACCTGCCAGTACATAGCAACTATCAATGTGTGTGATGTTTCGTGTATGTTTCCGTCAATCGCAATGCTTTCAAGATATGTGCGAATAGTAATTATGTTTTCT
>CAZLLK010000001.1:0-95163 GCA_964560435.1 uncultured Oscillospiraceae bacterium | reverse complement strand
CACAGGCTCTTTCCTCTATGTTTTCTCTCAAAAAACATCCCTCCCGGAAAATTTGATTCCGTACAATATCCTATGTTTGGAGAGGCGTCTGTTATGACAAAACTGGAAGCATATGCCGACTATAATAACAAAAAGCTGACGGGACAAGGGATAACCCTCTACGTCAGTTTATGTTTGCGCGGTATGAAATGAATGAGAACGCATTTCACTAAAACATTATGCAAACCTGAGGCTGTCTGCAATTTGCCAAGTGATTTGATAATAGAATGTAAAAAGGCCTCCAAACGGAGGCCCTACGATTATTAGTTTTGAGTAGTTGGAATAATAAAAATCATGCTTTTATAGCCCAGCGCAACTTTGCGGAACGCGCGCGACTATTGGAACTGCATTCTTCCGGAGAGGGGCGGATTGGTTCCGGAGATATCTCACTGTAAACACCCTCTTGTAATAAGCGTTTAAACGACTTTTTAACGAGACGATCTTCGCCTGAATGAAATGAAAGTATAGCAATGCGCCCACCCGAGGCAAGAACGCTAGGCAGTTTTTCTAAGAACTCATATAACACTTCAAATTCATTATTGACATCTATTCGCAAAGCTTGAAAGCAACGTTGACAGGACTTTTTAACCTCATCGTTCCTATCTTTTGGTGGAAGAAACATCAGGGAATTTGAGATAATTTGTTTGAGCTGTGTTGTCGTTGCTATGTCGATACCTTTATTGATTACGGAAATAATAGTGCGAGCGATTTCTTCGGCATGAGGCTCGTCCGCGTTTTCTATCAGCATACCTTGTAATTCATCTTGCGAAATGGATTTAAGTCGTTCTGACGCGGATTCGCCTTTACTTGGATTCAGCCGTAAGTCCAATGGCCCTTCCTTTTTGAATGAAAATCCTCTATCGGGGTTGTCGATTTGCATAGAAGAGACGCCCAAATCTGCCAATACGAAATTGAGTGGCCCGGATTCAGCTGCGATTTTATCTATTTCGGAAAAGTTCATTTGCCTGATTTTCAAAATATCGGAGCCGTAGCCCAGGTGCTCCAAGCGCTCTCTGGTGCGTGGTAATTCAAAAGAGTCTACATCTGTAGCGTATAAACAGCCCTTTGAATCTAAACACTTGAGCATCTCTAAGGTGTGACCGCCATAACCGAGTGTTGCATCTAATCCGGTTTGTCCCGGAGCGATTTGTAAGAAGTCTAATATTTCCTTAACGCAAATAGACCGATGCATTCCGGCGGGAGTGCTGCCGCGCTCAATAACCTTTGCCACATCATCTGCGTATTTTTCAGGTTGCAGTTCCTTATATTTTTCTTGAAAAGCCTTAGGGTGAGTGCCGCTATATCGAACTCGTCTCTTGTGCTCTTGATTATCCATGGTGCCACCTTTTTCAGTATCTTTTTGTGATGTATTTACAAATCAATGATACCAAATAAAAAATATAAAAACAAGCTTGAAAAGAAGTATATCTGATAATGCTAAGAGCGGACGGGGCAGGGGGTGTCCCGCTCCGTCCGTTCAATTGAGTTTATATGAAGACATTGAGAGTGCTTGTATTCATTAGTTATGTAAACCAAAGAACGCAGACTATTGACCAGATTTGATTTTATAAAAGAAATCAGTCAATAAAAATGTGGCTTAAATCCAATGCAGTATACTTGAAAAAACTATTATTCCTAATGCATCAACACCAAGGATAGTGCCTACGGCAATGATTTTTTTCTTAACTGTTTCCATATCGTGCACCCAATAGCAGGCTACTAAGAAGGGCAAATAGCCGATTAGGAACAGAACAAACGGGAAGTTCGGTTGCCACCACCAATATTCCCATGTAAGAACACCGATGCTATTTAACACACATTCTACGATAACAAAAAGAATGGAATTGGAAACTGCTAAAAACCAACGATTTGGAATTCCAAGAATTTTTGCTTTTTTATCCTTTGGCAGCATTTTTGCACACGCGATGCCTGCAACTAAGAACATGAGCGAAATTTCAATGTTTAGGCCGATGAAAATTTCGTATACAGATTTCGTCGGAGTACCCCACACAGGTGCAAAATTGGTGAAGTGAAAAACTAGCCCATTCCAAATTTCATTAAACAGGTCCATTCCCCAAAAAGCTAGTCCTGCAAGTAATACATTCCAGTTCTTCTTTTCAATCTCAACTGAAAAAACGTAGATTACAAAAACGAAAATAGGAATGATATACCATGAAAAGTTTGAAGTGTCACGAAGCTGTGCCAATGCTAGCCTTGCGGATTCTGCCATAATAATCCCCCTCATATGTAGAATGTTTTTTAAGTTAATCTTGTATTATATTACCATTTGAACCGAAAACTTGCAAGCTCTTTTGACAATTCCACGGAATAATACGCAAGGTCTGAAGACCCCTAAAACTACATATGATGACGTAAAAAAACAGCCGTTCTGGCTGTTTTTTTACGTCTATACTGCAGGAATGTCGCCTACGCCATCTAAAATAATTCTTGGACGGTAGGGATATAGCTTCATGTTTTCGCGATTTGTAACTCCGGATAGTACCAGAACAGTATCGAGGCCGCTTTCAATTCCTGCGATTATGTCTGTATCCATTCTGTCACCAATCATTACCGCTTCGTCAGAATGAACGCCAAGCATTCTTAAGCCTGTACGCATCATGAGCGGATTAGGTTTGCCAACGTAATATGCGTTAACGCCTGTTGTAATTTCGACAGGTGCGACCAATGCACGGCAGGCAGGGAAAATCCCGTTTTCAGACGGCCCCGTGAGGTCGGTGTTCGTACCAATCAGCTTTGCTCCATTTGTAACATGGTGCATTGCGCGGCAAATTGTATCAAAGTTGTAATTAACGGTTTCTCCGATTATAACATAGTCGGGGTCGACATCGTTTATCATTATTCCAGCATCGTGAAGTGCGTTGTACAAGCCAGGGTCCCCGACAACATATGCGGTGCATCCCGGATGCTGGCGGCTTAAAAACTTAGCAGTTGCTAAAGCGCTGGTATAAAAGTGGCTTTCATCCACATCAAGACCCATACGCCAAAGCTTTTGCTGAAGCTCCTTGGGGGTTTTGCCGCTGGCGTTCGTAAGAAACAAAAACTGCTTTTCTTCTCGATAGAGCCAGTCCACAAATTCCTTAACCCCGGGAAGCAAACGGTTGCCATGATATATTACGCCGTCCATATCACAAATAAACCCTTTTTTGGACCTAAGTGTTTCCATAATGTATCCTTTCTCTGTAACCATTATTTCTGGTATTATTATATAACTTTTTTATAAAGACTGCAATCAGGCAATGTGAATTCGAAGTAAAAATTTAGTGTATTTTGTGATTCTCACAAAATACACTAAAAATGTCTGTGCAAACGTCTCACGGTTTTCCTCTTAAAGTTAGTATGCTCCGACTTTAACTTGAATTTGCAAAACTCTTAAGGAAACATGATGGATAGGTTGACGCAAAGATATTAAACTGTAAAAGTGTCCGATTTAATACTGGTTAGAGCGCACTGATACTGGTAACAACATTTCTCGGCTTCTAAGCGGAAAAAGAAACGAACACGGGGCGATCTTGACGATTGCTCCGTGTTCGACAAATATGTATGCTGAGCTTGTACTATTAGTTGTTGAAGATGGATTTTAAACGTGGCTTACTCTTGCCATTTCGGGAACATCGATTTCGATAGGATCAGCTTCTGAAGTATGAAGCTGCATCATGTCTCTCTCGGCACCAGCATCCTGCAGACGGTCGAGGCTCATTTTATAAAACACTCCCGAAGCAGTAACGGCAACATCACCGTTGGACAATATAATTTCGCCCTCGGCGTAATATACCTTTTCGCCGTTTTCGGTTACTCTGGCTGTTGCAATGATTTGTTCGCCGTATGGCACGGGCTTTTTGAACTTTGTGGTCATCTCGAGCGTTACGCCCCAGGTGTCAGGCTCAAAAGTCTTGACTGCTCTGCCCATTGTTTCGTCTAGCAGTGCGGTGCTTACTCCGCCGTGGACTGTGTGTGGATAGCTCTGATGGAAAAACTGAGGCTCCGCAATTGCCACAACTGTGTCGTCTTCCATCTCAAAAAAATCTGCCTTTAAACCGCTGTTGTTTTCAATACCACAAACAAAACAATCATACGCATTTTCTTGCTTTTTATTTACCTTCTTGAACATATCTGTTTCTCCTTGAAATGTACTGCACTTAGAATTGCACGCATCAAAAATCATTTTAAACTGTTTTAGCAGCATGTCAAGAAATAAAAATAAGTTTTTAGTAATAATTGGTCGAATTATATAACTTTTGTTTGATGTTGAAGTGAGAAACGCCAAATTGGCAACCTCGAATTGTGCTTGAGTGTTGCTGCGAAATAATAAGACATAACCCCATGACAAGAAATAACTGCCACAGGGTTATATTTAATAAGTGGTCAAAGCTGTAATTGACGAATGCCACTCGACTTTTTATCGGTCGCTCTGTGTGGAAGTGGACAATTTCTTTTTTCTTGATAGAAATATTGCCGGAAGGATTGCAATTGCACAGATAAAAACAGAGGCAAGGAAGAAATTGTTATATAAGGCGAGGAGCGAAGCGGTAAGCTTATCCGGCGTGTCAATAATCTCTTGCAAGGACAGGGTGGCAGTAGCCAGATGGAAACGCTCCATGCCCCATGCGGTAATGGCGGACATACCTATCATCATACCAATCATACGCGCCATGACGACCATTGACGAAGCAAAGCCCTTTTGCTCCTGATTGACAGAATCCATAACGGCGGTGCCGAGGGGTGCTATGACAAGACCAAAACCAAAGCCGCAAATAAATAAGTGGATTGTCATTTGGGGGTCGGCTATTGCAAGCGTCCAGCGGCTCATAAACAAGAATCCGACACAGCTAAGGATTAGTCCTGCAATGGTCGGCAGGCGATAGCCAAACCGCTTACACAAGAAACCGCCCACGACTGCGCCAATTGAAAGCATGATTGTAAATCGAAGCAGTCGCAGACCGCCTTCCAGCGCAGAAGCACCCATGATTGTATCCGCCATCAACGGAATATCGACCATGGCAATGATTAGAGCGGCGCCAACGAACAAGTTAGTCAGATTTGCCATGGAAAACATTTTGTTCTTGAACGCGGAAAGCTGAATTAACGGTTCCGGGGTTTTTACGGAACGTAAGATGAAAAGGGCGAAAAAGACAATTCCGAGCACAAGGAAGCCGATAAGTTTGACCGAATAGTTTTTGTTCCCAAACTGCTGGGATAAACCCAAACAGAAAAAGGTGAGTGATACGGCAAGCAATACACTGCTCAGATAGTCGATTTTCTCCTTGATACGTGCATTAGGACGTACATTTAGGAAAACCACAACAAGAACAATAAGGCTGATAGGAATATTCAGCCAGAAAATCCACTGCCAGCTCCAAAATTGGGCAACGACTGCTCCGTAAAAAGGTCCGAGAGCACCGCCTGCTTCAACAGCGGCACCTATTATTCCTAAAGCGACAGCTCGGTTCTTGCCGGTGTACATTTCCCCGGTAATGGCCATGGCCACGGGAACAAGCGCACCTCCGCCGATGGCTTGGAATACGCGTGCGCCCACGAGCCAGTCGATACTTGTCGATAGAGCCACCAAAATTGAGCCAGCTATAAAAATCAGTAATGCAATGATATAAACCCTACTGTGGCCAAAAACATCGGAAACCTTGCCGACGAGCGGCATAGCGAAGGTGAAGCCAAGAAGATAGCCGATTACAATCCACGAGGCCTGATCAAGCCTTGTGACGGGGAGCTTGATAGAGGTCATCATATCGGGCAGCGCACCATAGATTACCGTTTGATCCATGGAAGCGATAAAAATACCCAGACAAATGACGACCATTACAATCGTTGGAGAAGATTTTTTCGAGATCCGCTCTCTGATTTGTGGAAGCATATCGCACACTTTCTATATCAGCAGCTCTCTCCGAATCAGATTTTATTCGGGAAGCTTGATATCAATGTCTTTATTATAGTTGGTAAATGTCAGGGTTCTCGTAATGCCGTCCGTTTCAGTATCAGTAATCTTCCCTGTGAGCTTGACTTGCTGAACAAGGAAGCCTTTTTTGCTGATCCAGACCTCGGTGCCAACCTTCGTGCCGGTTGCTGTCGTACCAGTCAGAGGGGCAAGGGATTCGGATAAAACCTCACCCTTAAGATGGTAGCACTTAGTACTGCCAATTTTTTCATCGCCAAGATCGGTCGCATCTGTAAGACCCTTGATTATAGAGGCAACGCCGTTGCTCGGATCAAAAACGCTGAGTACCTTGAACGAATTCGGAGCAACTTCCCAGACACCGCTTATTGGGTTTGTCATGTATGTCTCGCCTGATACTGTGACAAGATCCACCTCGATTGCCATGCCTGCGTATGTACCGACGATTGTTGCCTGGAGCTTATCAGGACTCACGATGTCGCCCGAAAGCTTCGTCATCAGAATTTCTTTTGAGATTGGGGTGCCTGAGGTGTCGTGCTCCATTGAAAAGTGGAACGATTTTGCTGCCTGCATACTTTCGTATGATTTGGATAATACGTCTGCCGTCGAAAGGGCTTGGGCGCTATTTGATGAGCATCCCGTAAGAACAGCGCACATTAACAAGATTATTGCGGTGAATAAGCAAAGATGTTTCTTCATTTTATTACTCCATTTCGTTTTTTAGGGTATGAGCTTCGTATATTTAGTTGGAAACTATGGCTACCGATTGTCAAACGCTATGTATAATTACAGAATACAATTTACTATAATTGTATGTCAACGTTTTTTGAAAAAATATACATTTTAGTTGTGCTGTGGTAAAAACTTTGAGCTATCTAACATAAAATATTATGTAAACCAAATTATTCAAATCATATTTGCTTTTTTAAACGAATTGGTGCAATATATAGTAGCTTAGCGATTTGGGCTTATATATCGTTTTAAGAGTCACCGGATATACAAAAACGTCTAAAGCATGAAGAAATACATCCTAAGGAGATTGAACGAACTTGCAGATTAATATTTCGGATAAGATTACATTAATGCTTACTGAGCAGGGCTTTACTTACAGCAACTGGCTATATATCAATGATGATGTACAGGCGGTTGTTGAAACCGGCATGGATGAAAACGGCTTGCAGGGTCTTAACCCCGAACGAATCGATTTGATTATCAACAGCCATCATCATCTTGACCATACGCGAGGGAATAACCTGTTTCCCCGTGCACAGGTTATGATACATGAGCTTGAAGCCGCCATATTGAAAAGCGATGATTTGTTTATAAACTTTAATTCTCTTGACCTGTGGGACGAGCTTATGCCAAATGTTGATGTTTGGGGAGCATTTGAAGAAGTTGGGTTTAATGGCTACAGCCGGACTTATAAGCCTTTCGACTGTACGCGAAATGTGACGTCGTTCGAAGATGGTCAAATATTGGATTTCGGCTCAGTTAAGGCTCAGGTGCTTCATTTGCCCGGTCACTCTGTTGGACATTGCGGCTTCTGGTTTCCAGAAGAGGACTTTCTGTTTAGCTCCGATATCTGCCTAACAAAGGCCGGCCCTTGGTATGGAGAGCATTTAGCCGACCCTATAGAAATGATGCGTTCAATCGATAGGATAATTGAACTGTCACCCGGTCGAGTTGTGTCCAGTCATATACATGAGGTGGTTGATGATCCCGTGCCGCGTCTTCAGGAATTCAAGCAGCGCATTGAAAAGCGCGAGGAGCGGATATATAAGTATCTTGTGCAGCATCCTTCGGATATTCATAATTTAGCCGGGGAAAATCTGATTTATCGTGCGCACCCAACAGATTACGTGGTTTTTTGGGAAAAGCTGATGCTATTAAAGCACTTAGCGCGACTTGAGGAGCAGGGATTGGTTAAGCAAACGGATGGTATCTATTTCGGCGTGTAAGTAAATAAATTTTAAACCTTGTAGTTGCAAAATGAAGAGTACCCCACTTGTTTTTCAGTATTTCATACTGTCTAACAAATGGAGTGCTCTTCATTTGACTAAATCAGAAAAAGGTTGCTGTTATTTTCGATTGCTGGCAGTATGTAAGGCTGTTTTTGCCAAATATAATTCTTTGCTATCCTGTGCTATTTTTTCGATGTGCCCTTTCGCCCGAATACCAACAGGCAGGTGAGAGCGGAACCGCTGCCAATCATCAAAAGTACCCAAACAAGCGGATGACTTTCGTCACCGGTTTGAGGGATATCCCCGATGTCGACCGGCTTATTTCCCGTTGGTGTGCCGTCATCAGGAATGTCTATTACAGGCAAATCATCCTTCGGCGTGTCATCTTCAGGAATTTCGGTAGGAGTGGGAGTTGGTGAAGTTGAAGGCGAAGGCGAAAGAATAGGAGCAGGCGGATTATCATAAATTACTACGTCGAATACCTGCTCAGCGTAAAAGTACCACTTAACAATGCTACCCGCGCCTTGGAAGGTATCTCCCATTTCAATCGGCACCTTGAGGGAAACCGTAAGATCTTTTTTGTTACCCGGGTTGAAGGTTCCCAGCAGAACGCCAAATGTGTTGCTTTTATTGGCGTTCAGTACAGTCAGCTCATTCGTGCCATCAAGAACCTTCAGCGACATTGCGTTCAAAAACTTGGGAGTTGCTTCGTTCTCATCCTCAACGGCGTACATATAGATGCGGAAATTTCCGTTATTACCGGGAGCTGACTCCACAGTAAATGGTTGAGTCAGTGCATCGCCAGGCATTACGCCGTTAAAATTCTCAAACAGTTCACCGCTATTGCTTTTAAAGGTGAAACTGGACTGACCGCCACTTGTGACCAGCGTGACTGTTGGATTTGCGGTTGCCTCTTGTGCCAGAGTTCCAAGAGAACTTATGCTTAGGGTGAAAACCGTCGCAAGTAACAGTACGGAGATAAGGAAAAGTTTGCTTTTTTTCATATTCTTCATCTCCTTTCTAACCGACTAAGCTGCCGCTACTGGCATCAACTGCCGGCCATGCGAGATTAACGGTAGCTGCGGGTTCGGCTTGAATAGCCTCGCACAGTATTTGCAAGTTCATTTGATAGGTGCTACTGGTGGGAACAGATGTTGAATAAATCAACTCAGGAGTATATCCGTCTGGCGCAATTTTCGTTTTGCAGTAATAATAGCCGTTTTTCTCGAACCAATCGGCTCGATTGATGGAAATGGACAAATCGCTTAGGCTTGCCGTCTGATTGACCGCGTTTCCTTTTCCGTCTTCCCAGGTGGGGACAAGAGTGACTCTAATCCATGCGTCGATGTCGCCTGTGTTTTTGATTTTTGTGGCTCCGCTGGACGAATCATCGACTATACTGCTGGTCACGCTGACCTTGTTGAAATAGTTGTTCACTAGGGCAGACGAAACGAACAGATAGGCTAGAGTGCCGCCGGCAATTACTGTGAAGATGAGAAGTGATGACAACAGCAGAGTAAGCGGTTTGCCCCTGTGCCATCCTATGTTTTTTCCAAATTTCATTTAGACGGTCACCCCGCTTTCTTGTTATAGATTTTCTGCACCCAGTTGGAGCCGCTAAGCCACAAATTTCCTAAATCCTTGAGATGGTTGGTAACTGTAACCTCTCCATCTGAATCGTCTTGGTCAAGCTTTGCAGTTCCGGTGTTTGCAGAATATCGCCACGACCAGCCGCTGTCCTCAGTGATTGTGTAATTTCCTACAGGTAGACCTGTTATTTGCTTCTCGTCGCTCCCCTTAACAACTACGGTAAGATTAACCTCATCAGCATAGGCGCAGTTTTCAAGATTCGTTCCGGTAATGTGAAGAATAAAGGTTTGGTTATCGCCGTAAGTCCCGACACAGCCTTCCTTCGAAACGGTCAAAGTGCAGGGCGTTACACGGACGGTGAATTCTATATCGGCCGTGTTACCCGCATGACTGTTGCCGTTAACAAACGTTACATTACTCGTAACGTTTGCGCTGTCGATTTCAACTTTGACATCCACTGGAGTGTCGGCTTTTAAATAGCCAGCCGCAGTGCTATAAGTATAAGTAAGCTTGGGCGCAGTTCGCAGCACAGTTGAGGATTCGGCAACGGTCGTGCCATGCATCCAAGTTTCGGAGACACTGTTGCCTGTAAAGTCTGCCGATTTACCCAAATAGATAGAGCTGTCTTTGAAGGTAATCTTTGGAGTAAAGACAGATATGGTTGCATCAGAGCTTACTGTTCCAGCTTTCACAGTCCCGGGCAAGCGAGGAGGCACCGTTGCCTTAACAGCGAAAGCGGGTACATCCTGCATCGGTTTTGCATCGAATGATGCCGCATACTTAATTCCGTCGAAATCAATGAAATCGCCCTTCCACGCGTCGTCGCCCGTCGGTGCGGTTATTGGAGTATAGAGGTCGCTGGCTACAACTGAATTGCCTAGGTATATGTTGACGTTTTTGGCTGTTAACGGAATAATATTAGCGTTTATCGGAACGTCAACTGTGGGGACATTAAAATTCTCTACAAGATCGTCGCCCGAATACAAACCCGAAGCAATTGTGTTTGTAGGAACCTGATTCCCACCCCAGAAGCCGCCACGCGGAGTGACCTTAAAGGTAATTACGAGCTTGCTTCCAAAACCACCGCTAGTTCTCGGCGTTGCGGTAACAAATTGCTCGTCATAGGCAAAGCCACTTACGGATATGGTTTTTGAATTGGCATCTGTCACCACATTTTTTGTTGCTAACGGAGTTACCGTGTCTGCCCATTTGTAAGTGCCATCGGTGTTTTTGCCCAAGCAGGCAACGGTGGAAACCTCAATGTCGTCCGGCGTTGTCGGCGTATTAAAGTATTTCGAAATAGTATCTCGAACCGCACCGCTGTCTCCGAGCAGGGTGTTAGTTGAACCAATCTGCGTAGAAATGCTTTTAAAAGCCGCTTTCAATTTGTCGGTGTCTGCGGCGGAAAGATAGTAGTTTTTGTAAACAGGAAGCAATTTCGCCTTGATCTGATATCCCGTGCCTGATGAATGACTCCCCGGGTTGTACCAACCACGTTCAATTCCGATTGCATTTGCCGAGGGAAAATTGCTGGAAAGATAGTTGAGAAATCTGTTTCCTGCGGCAATATCAACAAAGCTATCATCTTCAACGAACATACTTGCGCCCCAGATACTATCAACGTCGCCTGAGCAAACGACGGCGGGGTGGTCCTTATAAGCAAACCTATCTCCGAAATACTCATCAGGATTTGCACCGCCAAAAATACCGATAGAATACACGGTTGCCTTTAGCGTGTTTTTGATGGCATAGGCGTGTTCTATTGCTCTTGTTGCCTTGCCTGTGTCAAATTTGGAACTGGCAGTACGTGTCGGTACGCCGTCAGTGAAAACGACGACGACCTTATTGCGCCCTGTTTCATTTGAAACAGACTCGAGCTGTTTTTTGGCAACTTCCATACCTTCTTCGGTATCTGTAGAACCCAGAATAGGTGCGGTTAGTTTATTAACTTTGCCCTGCAAGTAACTATAATCTTTACAATGTTCGCTATCGTTACCTTTAAAACCGCACAGTATATTTGCGTTGAGTGAATAAGTCACAATTGCGATGCGATGAACTACTTTGTTTGTACTTGCGTTGTCGCTGACCTCTTTAATGAACGCGTTTACAGCACTCTTCATGGCTTCCTGCCGGGAATCGCTTCCCAAAAAAGATTCATTCATGCTCGCAGACTGGTCTAGAACCAGCACGATATCAGCAGGAACGCCCTTGGTTTCGGTGGTGACATTGCCGGTGGTGTATGATTCAAGCTGTACGGTATATGAACCGTCGTCGTTGCGTATTGCGGTTTTGGACAGCTCCACGCCATCGTCGTTTTTGGAAATACTCATTTTTCGCGCAGACATTAGCGGCATAATCTGTTCCTTGCGCGGAGAATCCTCTAAATCGCTGACATAGGAAATCAGCGGACCTGCGTCGGTAAGCGTAACGGTTTCGGGAACTCCTTTGTATTCTGAAACCACATTTGAAGCGTATTCACTAAGAGCCGCCAGTTCCTCATCGCTTAAAGACAAAAGAAACTTTTCTGCCTCGTCTTCAGTTCCGATTTCCATAAGAGTTTTATAGAGAGTCTTTCCGTCGACGATTTTCTTCACAGGACTTGGTGATGGAGCGGGGCTAGGCGCAACGCTGTCTGATGGGCTTGGCGCAACGCTGTCTGATGGGCTAGGCGCAACGCTGTCTGATGGGCTTGGCGCAACGCTGTCTGATGGACTAGGCGCAACGCTGTCTGATGGACTTGGCACAACGCTGTCTGACGGACTAGGCGCAACGCTGTCTGACGGACTTGGCGCAACGTTGTCCGAAGGACTTGGTGCTACGTCAGAACTCGACGTAGCAGAAGGGTCGGATGTATCAATTTCCTCTGCCATAGTGAACATGGGGACGAGAAGAGATACCACCAAGCATAGAGCAAAAAGCACAGATAAATGTTTTTTCATGGGCAATCTTTCCTCTCCTCAATTATTTTGTCGGTGTGGGGGAAGGCACGGGAACCGAAGGCCAGCCTGTTACATCCAGCACCGATTCTTTCTCTTTTTCTTCAAAGCCGTTGTGAGCTGCCTGCACAGCCTGAGCGCTAACGCTCATATTGAAAGTTGCGTTTTGATACTCGTTGCCCATCTTCTTTTCAAAGTGGATGAGTTTAAGAAGACTTTCAGTCGTTTTTCCTGGCTCCAGTGCCGTTCTGTAATACCAGTAGCCGTTTTTTCCCAGAACCCAATATTTATCGTTCAGACTCATTGTAACAAACTCGTCTGAAGGTAGAGTTGAATTGTTTTTGCTAAACTCGGTCACAAACTTTACGCGGACATAGCAGGCGTTATTGCCGATGTTTTTAACAGATAATGTTCGCTCTGCATCAGTTGAAGGCATAACCATGATTTTTTCGGACAACCTGTAAAGCCCCCCTGATTCTTTGCTAGGCTTTTCATAACCTTCGCTGAGTTCGATTTTCACTGTGCCGGCTGAGATGCTGTTCTGTGTCGTTTTGCTGGCCGTCATATATGCATAGGTGCCATAGCCGACGGAAGCAAGCACGAAAATTATAACGGCGGTCAGAGCAATCTTTTTTTTCATTCCATTTCCTCCTTTCCTGAGCGTGATTTACATTTCAGGCTTTAAGCCTGACGTTTTCAAAGAAAGCGGCCCGCTTAAAGGCTGAAAAACCTAGACTGCCGGATGGGGAATTGGAACGTCCCCCATCCGGGTCGGGTGTCGTTGATATTACGGCTTAGGCCTTAACTGATTGTCAAGCTCCGAAAAAGCTTCATCAGCATTTTTAAAGCCTTCTTGCTGAATCGCCTCTGCGGTGATAGCTATGGTGAATTTGCCGACTTCACCACGGCCTATTGCCTGTATTTGGGCATTGTCGAATTCTTTTGGGATGGTGACGGAGGAGAACAGCTCACTCGTTGTGGCGTCAGGCATGAGGATTTTGGAATAGTTGTAAAAAAAGGTGATAGTATCGTCCGCCATTTTTGCAGTCGAGATAGTCCAATCAGTTTGAATTGGAATTTTGAAGATTCTTTCGAGTTTATCAATTTTAGCTTCGTCTGAACTATCTGTAGTGTCAATGCTATTCAGCCATGCTGATGCATTGCTGATTGTGACCTTCATTCGTACATAGGCAGGATTATTTCCTGTATTCCGTATAGTTGGGTCTTTGGGCAGCACGGCGCCAGGATAAACGCCGTCATACTCGTTTTTTTTGCATACGATTCTTAAATCTCCATCGAATGCATAGCGCCATATTGGAAAACCGTTTTCTCCTGGAATCTTTTCTACTTTGTGCTCGAATAGGTCAATTGCAACGCTACCGACGGTGAAAGTGTTGTCTGCCTTATCAGCACTGGTGAAATATGCTAGGGTGCCGCCGACAGCCAAAGCCGAAATTATGATTACGGCGGAAAGGCCCAGTAGCAAGCTTTTCTTTTTCATTTAACATCCTTTCAAAACGATGTTATTAAAATGGCTACTTTGGAAAAGAGATTGATATCAGGGGGTCGGGAAGAACAGTTTGATTGCTGCAGCCTCAGCTACTGCATATGTAACGTTGCCAGAAGCCTGATGTGCATAGGCCTGAACATTGATTGCGCCGTCGTTTAGAGATTTTATATATGCCTGTGAATAATTCCCGTTAACAGTAAATGTGGTAAAAACAGTCAAATTGGTAACTGAACTAATACTCGGAACGATTTTTTCTGGAGATGCCTGTGTGCCAGAGTAGACATACAGACCGGGGTATTTCACAGAATCAACAGCAGTCCAGTCGCTGCTTTTGATATCAAGATTTAATGCAACATCTTCTTTAATATTGTCGGCGTTTAAAAATGTAGCGGTGTTCGTTACATAGGAAAATACATAGCAGGGTGAACTGTCAGCAGCAACATGAATGGTTGGATCCTTATCCATGGTTGCGCCTGGGATGATGGGATACCTTTGTTGTTCAGCCGTGCGGGAAGTTCCATTGTTGGAGAACTTTCCGTCTAGAACGCTGATTGTGCCTTCATCCAGTGTGATGGCGAGATTACTTCCTGAGGTGTTGGTGGTAAAGGTGTTGTTTAGCTTGATACCATTCGCATTAGAGGTCAAATACGCCAGAGTGCCGCCGATAGCGATGGCCGCGACCAGTGCGACCGAGATAACGATGGTTAGAATTTTTTTCATGCATTTCCTCCTAAAATTTTTATTAGACGCACTTTCGTGCATAGTCTACTATTTGTAAGGCTGTTTTGCCTTTTTTCGATCTGCCGCAACAGCTTTCTCCAAAAGATCCGGCAGTAACACAAGCACAAGTAAAATAAAACCGATGGAAATTCCTATGTATAAGCCTGGCGGATTTATAAGCCAGTTCGAAAAAAATCCCAGATAAGGGATGCTGAAAACAGCCTTACCGACAAGGTTTTTATATAGCACGGGAGAGCCGTCTGCTGAATCATTGGCGTCGCCCTTGGTGACGAAGCTCTGATTCTCCGAATCCACCTCCACAACCCTGTGGGTAGCAACCACAAGATCTTCGTTTAAAACAAAGGTTATCGGGTCGCCGACCTTAATGTCGTCGGGCGAGACTTTTTCAACGTATATGAGGGAACCTACTTGAAATGCAGGCTCCATGCTTCCACTAAGAACCGTATACGGCGTGAAACCGATTAACCTAATGCCGGCAAGAAGAAACGCCAGTATTGCTACGCAAATTACCAGCGCCCACGTGAATGTGTTCCAAATTGATTTTACAGTTGTATTCATTGTTGTTTAATTCCTTCCTCAGTTCAAGAAGCCCACCAATCGATTGATTTATATATGATGAGACTCTTGAATTCATTATATGTAAAATTTGCCATTGAAGAAGACAAGGGAAACCATTTGCATTTTGAATGCGTAACCACGTTGAACTATAATCGCCTTCGGTTATTTGGCAGTTATATTCGCAAATTACGGTGTCGTTCTAAATTTTGTTTTGTTATTTATCGTATTTGCTGAGGATTCGCTGAAATTCGCAGCTAGACCTTAACGGGCGAATATTTCTGTACTTAGAAGCTGGATTACAAATTGAGCATAAAAATAACCGTGAAATGCAGCACTCTTTCGCCTGAATTTCACGGTTGAACACACTATAATTGTTTTAGGGCAAATGCGGAAAGCTTTTTAGAGGGTGATTTTATGCGAACATCTGCGACTTTGGAGGTAAAGACATTTGGTGGGTTTTCAATCGCACGTCAAATAGGAGAGCAAACTCTTACCATCTCAGAGCATGACAACTTTTCACGCAAGCTATGGGGGCTTTTGGAGTATCTTACTGTTTTTCGAAAAAAAGGTGTAAACCGAGTTGAACTAATTGATGCCTTTTGGGGAGACGATTTCAGCGAAAGCCCGGACAACAATTTGAAAGCGCTGGTATTTCGTGCTCGAAAAACAATGGCGATGCTTGGATTTCCGAACGGCACGGATGTTATCGTATATAAGAACAATAGCTATAAGTTCGATGATGCCATTACTCTTAATGTAGATGCTGAGCAGTTTGAGGCTCTTTGCGGTGCAGCCGACTCAGAAATTAATTCTGATAAGAAATTAAAGAGTATGCTAATGGCTGCCAATCTCTACGACGGTGATTTCCTTTCTAGGAACACGGATTTTTCATGGGCAACAACCCTGAATATTTACTATCATTCAAAATATCTGAAGCTCTGCTATAGCACTTTTGCCCTGCTTGAACGGGCAAAGCGATACGAAGAGATTATCGCTTTATGCAAAAAAGCGCTGACCATCGATCCATATGATGAGATGTTGCACCGCTCACTTATCGAAGCTTTCTCGGATTCTGGGGCTATGCAGGCCGCGATGCAGCATTATACATATGTCGTTGACTTTTTTATAACGGAGCTATCAGTTTCCCCCTCAAAAGAATTGACTGCCTTATACCATAAGATTACCTCCGCTGTCAGTTCAAAAAAGCAGGATTTGCAAATGGTAAGAGATATGTTGCAAGAATGCGAAGAGAGTGCGAACCCGTTTTTTTGCGGATATGCAACGTTTAGGGACATATGCCAGCTGAATGCTCGTACTTCTGTCCGATCGGGAATGTCTTCCCAGTTGGTTATGCTTACTCTTTCGGGACAGAATGGCAATCCATTATCAGTCGGTCAAATTCGTTCTGGTATGAGTTACCTGATGCAGGCAATCCGCTCGACCTTGCGTATGAGTGATGCCTTTTGCAAATTTAGTTCCGTACAGTATTTACTTTTACTGCCCGATACGGGTTACGAAAGCGGGCAGAATGCAGTGGCGCGAATTTTGCAGAAGTTTAATTCTCGGCATCCCAGAGTGAGCTATACCGTTTTGAACTCACTTCTTCCAGTTTTGCCATTTTGTCATAACTCTATTGACGAGCCATTGGCGGCAAACGAGTAAATTATCGCAAAAAACTTCGCCGAAACCAAAAAAGGCTTCGGCGAAAGCTTTTTTTGTTGAATTTCTGGCAATTGTATTATAAAATAAACTTTGATATAAAAAGATGTAACATTCCTGCTGCTGTGGTGGTAGGTTAATTATTTGTAGAGGGTTGGAAACTTCGATGAAGGCAGTATTGGCGCTCGACCAAGGGACGAGCAGCTCCCGCGCCATTATATTCGATGGTTCGGGGAATGTTTTAGCAAAGGCTCAGCATGAATATCCGAAAATATTTCCGCAGCCTGGATGGGTGGAGCAGGATCCTTTCGAGCTCTTTCACAGCCAGTGTCGCGCGGTGGCGGAAGCCGTTGAAATAAGCGGACTTACGGCGAAAAATATCGTCGCCGTGGGTATCGCCAACCAGCGTGAAACGACAATAGTCTGGGATGCAAAGACGGGCATACCCGTAAACAACGCCATCGTATGGCAGTGTAGGCGTACCGCTGCAATCTGCGACGACTTGAAGGCAGAGGGCCTCGAAGAGACGGTGCGAGAAAAAACAGGGCTGTTGATAGATGCTTATTTTTCGGGCACCAAGATAAAATGGATACTCGACAATGTTCCGGGTGCAAGGGAAAGAGCCGAAAACGGCGAGCTGTTATTCGGCAACGTTGATAGCTGGCTCATCTGGAACCTGACAGGCGGTGCGGCTCACGTTACCGACTACTCCAACGCCTCGCGTACGATGCTGTTTAACATCCACACGCTTGAATGGGATGAGGAGCTTTGCAGGAAACTTGAGATACCCCGCGCCATGTTGCCGAAGCCGATGCCGTCAAGCTGCGTTTATGGCACCGTGGCAGGAGGAATACCCGGACTTGAAAAGCTTGAGGGTGTGCCAATCGCCGGAGCGGTGGGCGACCAGCCGGGTGCTCTTTTCGGACAGGCGTGTTTTGAGCCGGGTATGATGAAAAATACATACGGAACAGGCTGCTTTTTCCTGATGAACACGGGCAATAAACCCGTCCGCTCTCAGTCTAACCTCATTTCATCAGTTGCGTGGGGGTTTGACGGCAAAGTTGAATACGCCCTCGAGGGCAGCGTGTTCAATGCAGGAAGTGTTATTAACTGGCTGCGTGATGGGCTTGGCCTCATCAAGGTTCCTCATGAAAGCGATATCCTTGCCGAAAGCGTACCGGACACCGATGGCGTGTATTTCGTACCGGCATTTACAGGCCTCGGCGCTCCTTATTGGGATATGTACGCAAGGGGGACGCTCGTCGGCCTTACAGCGGCGACATCCAGAGCGCACATCGCCCGTGCCGTACTTGAAAGCATTGCGTTTCAGGTGAAGGATTTGATAGGAGCTGCGGCGGGAGACGCCTCTCTTGCTTGTGGCAGTATGCGTGTCGACGGCGGCGCGAGCGTAAGCGACATTATGATGCAGTTTCAGGCGGACATCCTTGGCATGGATGTGGACAGGCCTCAGAATGTCGAATCAACCGCATTGGGCGCGGCCTATCTTGCGGGGCTTGCTGTAGGAGTCTGGAAAAATACGGACGAGATATATGGCTACCGCAAAACAGAACGGCTCTTTAAACCGAATATGGAAAAGTCCCGGAGCGAGGAGCTTTACGGCAACTGGAAGCGAGCGGTTGAACGCTCAAAGAACTGGGTTGAGCGGTGAGAAAATATTACAGGCAGAGGGATAGATTCTCTGCTTGAAATAAAATAGTAATGGAGGAAAAGAAATGAAAAAATGTTTTGACGGAATGACAATCGAAATGACATCTGTCCAATCCGGACTAATATCATATGCCGGTTACGAAGAAGACAAGAAGGCTTTGTTGCTGGAGTTTTGCAGAGGCCCGGCACATTTGTACGACGATGTTCCAAAGGACGTGTTTGAAGCCCTGATGTCTGCAGAAGCCACTGATGACTACTTTAACGCAAACATCAGATATACCTACAAAAACAAAAGAGTTGGCTAAAAATTATGAAGAAGCAACGCGAATTCCCGACAATAACGGTTACCCGAAAGGCTCAGGCTGCGCTTGAGGGCGGACATCCATGGGTTTATGATGCTGAACTGCTGACACCAAGCGAAGGTATTCCAAACGGCTCCTTTGTTGACGTGGTCAGCGATAAAAACAGATACCTTGGAACAGGCTTTATTAGCGAAAAGTCAAAAATACGTATCCGAATTATCTCACGCAACGCGAACGATAATTTTGACGAGGCTTTTTTTGAGCGTAGAATTCGTTACGCTTGGGATTATCGCAAAACTGTTATGGCAGATGACATTGACGCTTGCCGTATGATTTTTGGAGAGGCGGATGGATTTCCCGGACTTACCGTCGACAGATACGGAGATATACTTGTCACGCAGACACTTTCGGTCGGAATTGAAATGCTCAAGCCGATGCTGTTCCCGCTGATCTACAAGGTGCTGACTGAGGACCGACAGAAAATCAGCGGAATTTACGAGCGAAACGATGTTGCTATTCGTGAGCTTGAAGGCATGGAGCAGAATAAAGGCTGGTTCGCGTTAGAAGGAGTTGCTCAGCCAAAATCGACGGTTACTGTTATCCGTGAGAACGGAATAGAGTACGAAGTTGATATTGAGAACGGACAGAAAACAGGCTTTTTCCTTGACCAGAAGTACAATCGTCAAGCGGTTGCTCGGTTGTCAAGAGGCAAGCAAGTGCTGGACTGCTTCACGCATACCGGTTCATTTGCGCTTAATGCTGCACTTGGCGGGGCTGCTCACGTCTGCGCCGTTGATGTTTCGGAAAGCGCAATCGATATGGCAAGAAAAAATGCTGTCCGCAATGGTCTTGACAGCAAGATGGAACTTAAGGCGGCAAATGTGATGGACTTGCTTCCAGAGCTGGAGCGGGCTGGAACGAAGCCATATGATTTTATCATCCTTGACCCCCCAGCGTTTACGAAGTCGAGAAAAAACATCGACAGCGCATTGCGCGGGTATAAGGAAATCAATTCCCGAGCGATGAAGTTGCTACCTCGAGGCGGGTATCTTGCGACCTGTTCCTGCTCACATTTCGTGAATGATGAGCTTTTTGCGAAGATGCTTAGGTCCGCCGCTCGTGAAGCTTCGGTTGAGCTACGCCAAATCGAGGCACGCCAGCAATCTCCCGACCACCCGATTTTGTGGAACGTTCCGGAGACAGATTATCTTAAGTTCTATATTTTCCAAGTGATATAAAGCAGAAATAAAATGCGGCACAGACTATCGTTACATAACGGTGGTCTGTGCCGCATTTAGTATAAATGCAAAATTGCTTAAACAAGTTGCTAGGAGACAGTGGAGTTTTTCAAAGCCGGATTAAATATGTGAGCTTGAAGCTAAATTCCGCTTTTCGCAAGGAAGTCGGTCAGCAAATTCAGACAAACCGCTTTGCGGTATTCCACGCTTACTCGACCTTTGATTGGAACGATACTCGTTGCATAAGCGTTCAAAAATTCCTGCTTCATTGCGGAGGCTTCCTCGATTGTTTTGCCAATAAGCATTTTTTCAATGTCTTTGAAGCGCTGAACAGTATCCGCCACAGCGCCGAAAGCGCAAGCTGTGTTGGCGATTTTGCCGTCCTTAAGGGCGAGTACTCCGGCAAAAGATACTCTTGAAATCGCTAAGGCGTTTCTCGCACCAACCTTGTTGTAGCTGTAATTGCTCAAATCAGCTTTGGGTATTAGTATTTCCGTGATAAGCTCATTTTCCGCCAAATCTAATTTTTTGCGTCCGAGATAGAACTCATCGATATTGACGGTGCGTGTGCCGTTGACAGATGCCAAAACGAGCTTTGCGTCGACGACAAAGCAAATGAGCGCAGAGTCTGCCTTAGCCGAGCCGTTACCGATGTTACCACCCATAGTGCCCAAATTGCGTATTGCGGGAGCCGCTATCTGGCTGACGGCATCCTTGAGTATTTGGGGCACGATATCACGGCTCAGAATTTTTTCGTAGGTGCAAGCGGCACCGATGTGTACATATTCGGCGTCCTCGAAAATTCTGCACATTTCGCAAACCTTGTTTAAAAACAAGTAGGTTGCACTCTCGTTGCCCTCAATCATGAGGTCAGTACCGCCGGCATAGGGCACAACGGTTTTTGTGGCGCGAATTTCAAGCGCTTCCTGTAAGGTTGTCGGTTGATAGAATTCTACCATATTCCGTTACCCTCCTTTGCGGCAATTGCGATGGCGTTGACAATGGCGTTGTAGCCGGTGCAACGGCAAAGGTTGCCCGATATGCCAATGCGGATTTCATCTTCTGTGGGGTGCGGATTGCTTGCTAAAATACATTCTGCGGCCAAAACCATTCCAGGGATGCAAAAGCCGCACTGGACAGCTGAAACGGAAGCAAATGCCTTATCCAAAACCGTAAAACGTTCGGTTTCGCGGTAGCCTTCAATCGTGGTAATCGTGCTGCCGTTAGCCACACCCATTGCTACCATGCACGAATTGACAAGGAGGCCGTTCATGATAACCGAGCAAGCTCCGCATTCGCCCTCTTTACAGCCGCATTTAACGCCGGTGAGCCGAAATTCCTCGCGGAGTACATCTAACAATCTGGCGCTTGGATTTCCAGCGTATGAAACTTCATTTCCGTTTAATATAAAATTTATACTATTCACATTTTCACCTTCTGAAGTACTTTCATAGTGTCATCCATTGAAAACGGCACGTGGTTTAACGTTTCGCTTAAGGCCTGCTCCATTGCATCAAGATATGCGCCTGGAGCGCCGACGAGGGGCAATTCACCGGCACCCTTTGCGCCGTAAGGACCGTCGGGGTATTTCTCTACGTGCATCAAGACATTCAGCTTTGGAACATCCATAGCGGTTGGAATAATATAATCCGAAAAGCTGTTGTTTCTAATACGCCCCTTTTCGTCTGCCGCCATTTGCTCGATAGAAGCATAACCGATTCCCTGAAGGAAACCGCCCTCCATCTGGCCAACAACCACGTTTATGTCGACGGGTGTTCCGACATCAAAGCAACCCCAAGCACCAAGGATTTTGGAAATGCCTGTCAAGGTATCAACCTCAACCTCAATTGCGTTGACGCCCCATGAGTAGGTGGGATATGCGTCACCCTGGAATTTGTCAAGATAAAACGGAATTAAAAAATCAGGCTCGGTGAAACGCTCTTCAACTATTTGGTCCTCACCGTCGACCCACGTTTCACGCAGCTTTATCGACGCGCGGCGCAGCAGCTCGCCAACGGTCATCAGTGAACGGGATGCGACTGTCGGGCCGGAGTCCGGAACCCTATCAGTATCTGGATTTTCGATTATTATTTTTTCATAAGGCAAGTTCAGCTCATGTGCCACGATTTTTGAAAATGTTGTTTTAAGTCCCTGACCAATATCGGTGTTGGCTACAAGAATTTCGATAGTTCCGTTGGGGAACTTGTGGAGCTTTGTAACTGCCTTGATATGATCGCGCTCTCCGCTGCCTGTGAAGCCCGCGCCATGGAAGAACATTGAAGAGCCTATTCCGCGGCGATACCTGCCGGTTTGCGCTTTCGAATATTCGCGGCGTTTGTTCCAATAATCAGAGGCCACGTCAAGCTCTTCGGCCATCTGGGGAAGAGGAACAGGGAAGTGGTAGATACCGCTGGTGGAGGTGGCGTCGCCTTGCTTTACAACGTTGTCCAGCTTGAACTTCAGCGAGTCAAGTCCCAAATCCCTTGCAATGTGATCCATAATCATCTCGACCGCAAAGAAGGTTTGTGGTGCGCCAAAACCGCGGTATGCTCCGCAGGGGACAAGATTTGTCTTTACGGCACGACCTCTGACCTTGAGGTTATCAACATTGTATACACCTGAAGAGCATATGATGCCTCGCTGCAAGACGACTGCCGAAAGGGTGGTGTAAGCGCCACCGTTGAATAAAACATCAATGTCCATGGCGGTGATTTTGCCGTCCTTTACCGCAACCTTATAGGTGCAGAGCGATGGATGACGCTTGCTCGTGAATTCCATGTCCTCGCGACGGTCAAAAATAACTCTGACCGGTTTTCCGGCTTTTTTTGCGGCAACAGCCACCTGACAGGCGAGAATTGAAGGGAAAGCCTCTTTGCCGCCGAAGCCGCCGCCGGTGGTGTCCTGCTTAATCTGAACCTGCTCCTTGCTATATCCCATGGCTCTCTCAACAGCGCCCTTTACATAGTAAGGGCACTGCATCGAGCCGTAGACTGTGATTTTGTCGGGATATGGCTCGGCAATCATACCTTGAGTTTCAAGATATGCCTGTTCCTGATAGCCAGTCTCAAACTGCTCGGTATAAATCTTGTCGGCCTCTGCAAATGCAGTGTCTACATCGCCCTTACCATAGTTGTAGTCAAAAAACACGGTGTCATAATCGCGGATACTGGTTACGGCGGGCAACTCCTCGTAAACCACTTCGATTGCTTTTATAATTCGTTCGGTTTCTTTTTCGTCGGGGCCGACAACCATAAGAATAGGATCGCCAATGTATTCCACCGTCTCACGGGCAAAAACAGGGGTGTCATCCTTGACGATGTTGACGTTGTTGTCGCCGGGGACATCGTTTTTATCGACTACAAAGTATCCCTCAGGGATTTCGGGTAAACGGATTTCCACGATTCTTGCTTTGGCCTTGCTGGAATGAAGGAGCTTACCAAATAGTACTCCCTCAACCGGATGATCTGCGGCATATATTGCCGATCCGCCCATTTTGGGGGCGTGATCCTTTTTTATTACAGAATCGCCAATGTTCATTGTGAGCAACAACTCCCTTCAATTCTTCGTGCTTATTACTTTTCCTTTTTGTAGAACGTATTTTTTATTGGAAGCGAATTGCGGAAATGACCGTCAAAACGGTAATATGCGTGTGAACAGGCAGGCGAGGTGGGTATTAGGCAAAGCTCGCCGACACCCTTTGCTCCAAACGCGTATGGTAACCTTTCACCCGGAGCTTGGACAAATTTGACCTCAATCTCCGGCACGTCAGTGGCTCTCATAAGCCCAATCGTGCCGAATTTGACTTTGGGATATCCTCCCTCAACGGGGAAGCTTTCCGTGAGCGCAAAACCAAGACCCATTACGATGCCACCCTCAATTTGCCCCTCAGCAGACTGAATGTTCACGGGAGTGCCGACGTCGTAAGCCGCAACGACCTTCGAGACCTTGCCAGTCTCGTCGAGAATGACCACCTGTGCGCCATAGCTGTAACTGACGTGGCTGATGGGGTTTGCCTTGTCACTACCCATTTTGTCGGTTATAGCCGAGAACTCGTCGTAAAACTCTTTGCCCTCCAAGTCGGCAAGCGTAAGTCCTTTTTTTAGCTCCTCCGAAAGCTTTGCCGCGGCTCTGCGGGTTGCTTCGCCTGTCAGCACTGTTTGACGGGAGGCGGTGGATGTTCCGGTGTTAGGGGTGCGTATGGTGTCGGGACGGTCAACAAAGACGAGCGAGGGATTAAGTCCCGTTTCCTCGCAAAGCATATGTGTGCACATTGTTGCGATGCCTTGTCCCATGCAGGCGGCAGAGTTGCGAATGTGGACTATGCCGTTTTCGATGGATAGCAGGCAGCGTCCAATGTCACTGTTTCCAACGCCTGTTCCGCTGTTTTTGAATGCGCAGGCAATACCAGCGTAGGGGTTTGACTCATAAACGGCCTTTAACGCCAAAAGACATTCTGCCATCGCACAGTTCGGGTCAGCTAGCTGCCCGTTTGGAAGCTCCTGACCGGGGCGGATAGCGTTCCTGTAACGGAACTCCCACGGTGAAATACCGACCTTTTCGGCAAGAAGATTGATGTTGTTCTCCGTTGCAAAGCAGCTTTGAGTAACTCCAAAGCCACGGTATGCACCGCCGACAACGTTGTTCGTATAAACCGACATACCGAGAATGTCGATATTCTGATAGTTATAAGGGCCTGCTGCATGAGTGCAAGCACGCTGCAAAACAGGGCCGCCAAGTGAGGCGTAGGCTCCAGTGTCGGCGATGAGAACAGCCTTCATTGCGGTGAGCTTTCCGTTTTCGTCGCAGGCGGTTGTGAAATCCATTTCCATTGCGTGGCGTTTAGTGTGGTAATTAAGGCTTTCCTGACGTGAAAATTTGACCTTAACGGGAAGCTTAGTGTACCACGCCATCAGTGCCGCGTGATGCTGAACGGTCATGTCCTCCTTGCCACCAAAGCCGCCGCCAACTAATTTGGAAGAGGAATGCACTTTTTCGGCGGGAATATTGAGCATATGAGAAATTTCGTGCTGTTCGTCATAAACCGATTGAGAGCCGGTGAATAAAAGCAGACCGTCGTCGCCCTCTGGCATTGCAATGGCGCACTCCGGTTCCATAAATGCGTGGTCATTGAACGGCGTGCTGTAATGCTGAGTAACTACATATTTTGAGTTCTTGATTGCCTCGTCGGCGTTTCCTCTTTTCAGAACCTCTTTCCTCATGATGTTGCCTTTTGAGTGAACAAGAGGAGCGTCCTCCTTGAGGGCGTCCAGAGGATTGGTAACGGGAGCAAGCTCTGTGTAATCAATCTTAATCAGACTCAAAATTTCGTCAAGAGTTTCCTCTTTTCTGGAGCCGACCAAAGCGATAGCGTCACCGATGTAGCGAGTTGTGCCGCCAATTGGAATCATAACGTCCCAATCCATTACAAGATGTCCGATTTTGTTGTTCGGCACGTCATCCGCTGTCAGAATTTCCACACAGTCGGGATGAGTCAAGGCTTCGGAAAAATCAACACTGTTGATAATTGCACGGGGATATTTGCTGCGAAGTGCCTTCGCATATATCATGTGAGGAACTATAATGTCGTCAACATATTCTCCGGTTCCGAGGACTTTTTCGTTGGAATCCACTCGTTTAAAACGAGTGTTGATTTTTGCCTCGGTTTCGGGAGCAGGGAGAGGGAGGTCTTCTCTAAGATAGCGCGCGGCATCAAGAATGGCCTCTTCAATTTTTTTGTATCCGGTGCAGCGGCAAAGATTGCCCTTGATGGCTTCTTTAACCTCAGCACGGGTAGGGGATGGGTTAACATCGATTAGACTTTTCGCGCTTATGACCATTCCAGGTATGCAAAAGCCGCACTGCACCGCGCCGGCTTCGGCGAAGCAATGCGCATAGACGTCTTTTTCACGCTGTGAGAGCCCTTCCACTGTGAGGATTTGTTTTCCCTCAAGCGTGCTGATTTTGGGAATGCAGGCCTTAACCTTCTTGCCATCAATAAGAACTGTACATGACCCGCAAGCACCTTCGCTGCAACCGTCCTTTGCAGCCGTTAATCTCAAATCGTCGCGAAGATATGCGAGCAGTTTTTTGTCGTGATTGGTTGTATATGTGCTTCCGTTAACATTCAGAGAAAACATAATTGCCCCCTTCTCGATATTAAGACTTATGATAAAGCGCATGAGCTTATTATCTTACGTCTTATTATAAGGAGTAGAGGGCACTTTGTTCAACTTATTTCTTAAAATAACTTGCTATTGGTGCAAATTGCTATAAAATATTGTTGGAATGAAATTGTTTATCAAACTCGTTTTGGGCATATTGGAAGATATTGCTTTCAAATTGCTGATATGCCTTCAAAAAAGCAATGCCTTGGTCGGTCAGTGCGGTTCTGCCTCCGTGACTGCCTCCGTGTCTTCGCGCAACTACCGGATATCCCAATTCTTTCTCTAATTTATTGAGCATATCCCACGCCTTTGCCAGCGACAACGCCATCATCTCGCTTGCGGTTTTTACGGAGTTAGTGTCCAAAATCAAAAACAGCAGCAGCTTTGTTCGTGAATTGAAGAAAGTGAATTCCTTGGCAAGGCAGACGTTTACGAAAGAATGAAGCAGGGCGTTGTTGTGCTTTTCAAGATTTTCCTGAAGCTGCTGTGCGTTGTGGATACTGTGGAGTATCCCCTCGTCGTTTGATTCGACCAAAATCCGACGGGAACCTAAAGCTTCGGCAGCACCTCGAAGTCCGTTGTTTCCGGAATATTCAAGCAGTTCGGGTATGATACTTGAAGATATTATTACAGGATGACCGCCCTTGCCTTCATAGGTCGGCGTAACCATGTCGCCTTGCGTATCAATCAAAAGCTTGAGAGTACTTGGCGAAAACATGGGTACGTTGACCGGAACAAAAACAATGCGTTCGCATTTGTCCTTAAGATATTCAAGGCCGATTTTTACGGAATCAAAAAGCGGCGGAGCTTCAAAATTGTCGTTATGCAGGAAAATAACGTCATAATTTGCCAGATGGCTTTTAACCTCTAACTCGTCTGTACCGGTAATAATTACTATTGGGAATATGCCTGCTTGCTGGAATGAAAGAACAATGCGCTTAATGATGGTGATAGAACCAATTTGGAGCAGGGGAAGAGCCTCTTTTTTGCTCGCTGCTGCAATTACACCACCGGTTCTGCTGATAAACATATGTCTCACGCTCCTTCTTCTGCTAACAGAATAACAGAATAGTTCAAAATTTAATATAAATATTTGATTTATATATGCTCATAATTCGGTTGAGCGTTTCTACCAACTACTTATATGTTCCATTTAACGAGGGATAGACAGTTTTAACCTCAAAATAAGCCTAAAATGATAAACAGCACTAACTTTCCTTACTTTTAAGGATTGTTAGTGCTGTTTTATAGTCAGCTTCTGCTAAAAATGAGCCTGAGCTTGTCGATTGTTTTAATTTTATGGTGAAGTAATTGTTAGATTAAACTTAACACACATATTCTTATACAATGTTTTGAAAAAGACAGAGCGCCCCCCATTTACGTCTCCAATCAAATTAACAATAGCAATTAGATGTTAAAACAATATCTTTCAGATTCCAATTTGTGTAAATTCTTAGAAAAAATTATTGCTTAGAAAACATCATATTTATTATAGAGGAAACACAATGTATATATCAGATAACAAATTCAACGCGGAGATAATAAAAACCCTCATATAAATTTAACATAGATATCCAGTAGATGGCAATATTAATCGTTCTATATTGTTATTATGATACATACCTTGACACTAATGGTATATAATGGTATTATTCAGTGGCGGTCGCACTTTAAATAATTTTAGAATGGAAGTGTTATTTATGTTAAAAAAGATGTTGAAAAAGATATTAGAGAACAAATTTATTAGATTATATAATATTGTATTTTTAATTTTACTATCATCTTATACAATAATAAAAATAAATTCAATAATGAATTCCCCTTTTCTAGAGCCAGACCGAGAAGGCTACTTCGCTATATATTATAGTCCACGTAGTGCCATATTGGTTTTTGCATTCTTAATTTTTATATTTATAATATCTAACATATTATTTTATATAATAGATTGCAAAATCAAGCGAGGTAAATAAAAAACATAATGTAGTGACCGCTGCGGTAACCCTGCCGCTCTGGACTGCGTCGAAAAAGTGAGGTACACGGATAGTCAAAGCTATGTCACTTGTACTTACTGACATTTTTCTAAAACTGAAGGGCAAGCCTACAAATCTAAGCTCATTATTGCCTTTTTAATGTTTAAATCGAGCATACTTTATTGCGGTTTGGTCTTCTTCCTCTATGTCCAAGCACCGTTTTTCAGTCATTAGATTTGTTATAATATCCTCTGCATCCGGTAGTTTTAATATATAGCTAACAATACTGTGCTTAGTCCAATTGCTATAGCCTCTAAGTCCGCTTTTGCGACAAATGGTATGCAGTTTCTGGCGCGGTTGACCTAATAAAAATGCTCTCTTGTCAAAGGAATACGCAGCATCTTCGGGATTAAACTTGAAATACTTGTTCTGAGTTGCTTGACGCGCTTCCTCAGTTTTTTTCTTAAGCAAATGTATATGCTTTCCTGTAGGTTTAGGGAGCGATAATGTTGTTTTCTTAATGTCGTTCTTTGTGTGGTTACAATGTAGCTTAAGTATTTCCATAAAGATTTCCATTGCATCTGCATTGGCACTGGGTAAATGACCGTGTTCTACTTTCCAATTTTGAATATAGGTAAAGAAGCCAATGTAATCCTGTAAATACTTACTGGAAACATTGGTCTTATTTATGTTTATGAATTCTTTTATTTCTGAGTGTAGTTCGTTTACTTTTCCCAAAGATAGACTATTGTCGTGTTTCCTTGCTTGGAGTTCTTCGTAGGTATAGAAACCAGGAGTAAGCTTGTCAATCTCACCCTGTTTATACAGGGTCTTTTTCATTTTGAGGTTTTGTCTTTTTTCGTCATCCGACAAGGTTGCTCCTGTGAGCGGAGTAGGCCTAATATACCCATTGTCATCGAGAATCCTGTCATAATTAGAGGGTTTTATATAATGCTTGTAACCTTTAATTTTGCAGTATTTTTCGTAAATGTAGTTGTTGTCAGTGCAAATATAAGTAGGGTCTTTTATGTGATTATCAAAGCTATCATAAAAAAGCTCTACGTCTGTCTTTCCCAGACAAAGAACCTTGCATACACAATAACCAAGACTGTCGATAGCCGTGACGACTGTGCAGAACTCTGGACCCATTGTACCAAGTATTGAAGGTTGATAACCGTAACGGGGTATCCTGTCTACAAACCTTTCGGGAAGGTGGTTTTTTAGACAGCGACTTCCTTTTTGGCTTTCTCTAATAAAGGTTTCGTCTGTTTGTATTACACCCGTAAGGGTTGGCATAGGAATAGATGCCAGCGCATGTACAAGCTTCATACGCCATTGCCATACAGTTTTACGGTCAAGCCCTGTACATCCATAGTCCCTTACCAAGACATTCATCATATCTTTAATGCTGTATTTGTTTATTGTCATTTCAAGGACTTTTACCCACAGTTCCCATTGCCAATGAGTGCTTTCCAGAATAGTGTTCGTAAATACGTTAAACTTACGTCCGCAATTCTTACATTTAAAGCAAGTAAGTCCATTCGACTTAATCCCACACTTAACAAAGGCCGCTGAACCGCAGTGAGGACAGGCGTTATGGATATTTTCCGCAAGCATTTTCTGCTGCAACACGACCATCGATGATGTTTTCTTTGTATTTGTACCGCCTATGCCTTTGATTTCAAAGTATGAAAAAAGCAGCTCCAAAATCTCTTCGTAAGTACACGTAGAGAGGGACTGCATAACTGCTTCCTTAGTTAACCTTGCGGGTATAACTGTAATCTTTGCCATTCTAATTCCCTCGCATCACTTAAATTCCACGTATCGGCTATTTAATTTGTATATATTATACCACAAATTCACAAAAAATACAACAATGTTTTTAATGCAATAATGCCAAATAGTATGTATTCCTACAAAATATACAGATATTAAAAGCCTTATGCTCGATATAGAAACAAAATGTAGTTTTCGCTCCATACCTCGCTGAGCTGAACATATAATCAACTACCTCAATAGTTGTCTATAAATCTCAGATGTGATAAAATGAAGAAAAATTTAGTTTTATAATAAGAGAGGTATAGATGAATGAACATGAGGAGTTTTGCTATAAAGGGCGATATTTGTTACAGCACAGGTAAAAATGAGCTCCTTACATTCCATAATCATTATCTAATCTGCATTGACGGTTTGTCTGCAGGTGTGCACGAATTTTTGCCCGAAGAGTACAGAACGCTTGAAGTTCTTGACTATTCGGGAATGCTTGTTGTGCCGGGACTTATTGACTTACACATCCATGCACCGCAGTTTACATTCCGAGGGCTTGGGATGGACGATGAGCTTTTGGATTGGCTTAATAATCATGCGTTTCCGGAAGAAAGAAAATATTTAAATCTCGAATATGCGCAAGCGGCTTATACCGATTTTGCGGAAGCAATGAAGAAGAGTGCCACTACAAGAGCCAGTATATTTGCAACGGTTCACGTACCCGCCACTGAGCTTTTGATGGACATCATGGAAAAAACGGGGCTGAAAACTTTTGTCGGAAAGCTGAATATGGACAGGAATGTCCCAGACTTTCTTGTGGAGGAAACAGACCAATCCGCCAGAGATACCGACGCATGGGTTACTTCCGTCAGCAACCGTTGCAAAAACACCAAACCGATTATTACGCCCAGATTTATTCCTACGTGCTCAGATAGACTTATGGAAATGCTTCGGGAAATTCAGGAAAAATACGGCCTTCCGTTTCAATCACATATTTCGGAAAATCTCGCGGAAATTGAATGGGTTGAGCGTCTTTGCCCAAACGCCGAGTTTTACGGCGACGCATATGACCGCCACAAGCTTTTTGGAAAAGATGTGCCGACAATAATGGCGCATTGCGTATATTCGGGGGATAAAGAGCTTGAGCGGATAAAGGACAACGGCGTTTTTATTGCGCATTGCCCGCAGTCCAACACAAATATTGCCTCGGGAATAGCTCCGGTCAGAAAATTTCTTGATATGGATTTGCGTTGCGGACTTGGCAGTGATGTTGCGGGCGGCAGCTCGGAATCGATTTTTCGCGCGATGACGGATGCTGTCCAGATGTCAAAAATGAGGTGGAGACTTTTGGACAACAAGCTGAAGCCACTAACGTTTGAAGAAGCGTTTTATCTCGGAACAAAGGGCGGCGGAGAATTCTTTGGGCGTGTTGGCAGCTTTGAAGCGGGGTATGAGCTTGATGCTGTTGTTTTAAATGATGAACCGCCAAAGCACTTTGGGGAAATTACGCTCAAGGAACGGCTGGAAAGACATATATATCTTTCAACAGGCCGTGAAGTGTTGCATAAGTTCGTTTCAGGCACTCAAATATTTTAAATTAACTGTGCAAGTGCATTTAATAGAATAAACCTATGGGACTGGTCTGTTAGACTAGTCCCATAGTGTTGTTATTCGTGTTTTCGTGTGACTAAGTTTCGAAAAAGAATTAGAGTGATAGTCTCGTTCCCGTTTTTCCGTTAATTCCATCACTGGCTTTTTCCAATAGTGTAATGAGCGCAGTGCGGCCTTTTTTGGAGGCTGCAAAGAGGACGGCAGCCTGAACCTTCGGAAGCATTGAGCCGGGGGCAAAATGTCCTTCTTCGATATAGCGCTCTGCTTCAAAAACCGTAATGTCGCCGAGCCATTTTTGGTCGGGCTTTCCGAAATTTATAGCGGCCTTTTCAACTGCGGTAAGGATAATCAGAAAATCAGCATCAAGGTTTTCGGCGAGAAGCTCACTGGCAAAGTCCTTGTCAATAACCGCACTTGCTCCCTTTAAGTGGTTCCCGTTTCTGGTTACAGGTATACCGCCGCCACCGCAGGCGATGACGAGCTGTCCAGAATCGACAAGCGAACGAATTGCGTCAATCTCGATTATTTCGGCGGGCTTTGGGGAGGCAACCATGCGGCGATAGCCACGGCCTGCGTCTTCCTTAACTACATAACCGTATTTGATTTCAGCAATTTTCGCCTCTTCAAGGCTCATAAACTGCCCAATCGGTTTTGTGGGATTTTGAAAGGCTGGGTCATCCGCATCAACACGAACCTGAGTAATCATGGTTGCAACAGGGATGTCGTGCATTCCTCTGTTGTAAAGCTCCTCACGCAGAGCGTTTTGCAAATCGTAGCCGATGTAAGCCTGACTCATCGCAACGCATACTGATAAAGGCGTGTTTGTGTATTTGGAATCTTCTCTTGTTAGGGCACTCATCGCGTTGTTAATCATGCCGACCTGAGGGCCGTTTCCGTGAGAAACGATAACCTCACAGCCTTCTTCAATCAAATCGACAATTGCCCTTGAAGTAACCTTGACAGCTTCCATCTGTTCGGGAAGCGTGTTACCAAGAGCGTTGCCGCCTAAGGCTATGACTATACGCTTTTTCTTTGGCAAAACAAATCACCTCAAATTCAAATTAGTTCAAAGCGACAATTGCTTCCACTTCGCAAAGAACATTTTTGGGAAGCTCTTTTACTGCAACGCAGGAGCGAGCGGGCTTGCCTGTGAAGTATTCGCCGTAAACCTTGTTAAAAGCGGCAAAATCCTTCATATCGGCTAAAAAGCACGTTGTTTTAATCGTGTTTTCGAAGCTCGTGTTCTGGTCCTTGAATATGGCAGCCAGATTTTTCATTACCTGAAGAGCTTGCTCTTCGATTGTGCCGCCGATTATTGCCCCAGTGTGTGGATCAAGGCATATTTGACCGGAGGTGAAGAGCAGATTGCCAAAGACTACTGCCTGGGAATATGGCCCAATGGCTTGGGGTGCGTCGTTTGTGTTTACGTAAGAAATCATAATACATCTCCTTTAGGTTTGTTATATTATTGTAGATAACTGTTTTACTCTGCAATTCTCTGAACAGACTTCTTTTCAAGCTGCTTTAAAAGGTTTGCAGGATTTTCAAATTTGCTGAGGAAAATCATTGCGGCAATGACATAGGGCTTGAAGCTTGCTTCCTTATATAGGGGAGTGCGGTAACGGTCGAAAACCGAACCATCGACTTCACCCTCGTCACAGCTGACTCCGCTAATGTCGGCGGGCAGACAATGCAAATACAAAGCTTTGCCGTCGTGCGTTGTTTTCATTAGTTCCTCGGTGCAAGACCAGTTCTTATGCTCTGCGTTCTGTGCCAGAAGCTCCTTTTCCAGAGCCTTTATGCCATCAAAATCTCCTGCACCGTAAAGGTCGGTGCGTTTTTCCATAGCGGCAAAGGAGGCCCAGCTCTTGGGATAAACAATGTCTGCATCCTTGAAAGCGTCCGCCATACTGTTGGTTTTTCTGAAGGAGCCACCGGATGCCTCCGCGTTCTTTTTTGCGACATCCTCGACCTCGGGCATTATATCATATCCTTCGGGATGAGCAAGAACAACTTCCATACCCATTCTGGTCATTAGTCCGACAACGCCCTGTGGAACGGACAGCGGCTTGCCGTAGGAGGGCGAATATGCCCAAGTCATGGCGAGCTTTTTGCCTTTTAGATTATCAATTCCGCCGAATTCATGGATGATGTGTAGCATATCTGCCATGCACTGAGTTGGGTGGTCAATGTCGCACTGAAGGTTAACAAGTGTGGGTCTTTGCTCAAGAATACCGTCCTTGTTGCCGTCCTCAACCGCTTTTGCAACCTCTCTCATATAGGTGTTGCCCTTGCCGATGTACATATCGTCTCTGATGCCTATTACGTCAGCCATAAAAGAAATCATGTTAGCGGTTTCTCTGACGGTTTCACCGTGAGCTATCTGCGATTTTCCTTCGTCGAGATCCTGAACCTCAAGCCCGAGTAAATTGCAGGCTGAAGCAAAAGAAAAACGCGTACGTGTTGAGTTGTCGCGGAAAAGAGACACGCCAAGACCGCTGTCGAATACCTTCGTTGAAATGTTTCTCTCGCGGAGATTACGAAGTACGTCTGCCACTGTCCACACGGCTTCAAGCTCGTCCTCGGTTTTTTCCCATGTCAGGAAAAAGTCGTTTTTGAACATATCATCGATTTTCAGACTATCAAGCTTTGCAATTAAATCTTCAAAAGTTTTCAAACAAATACCTCCTATAATTATAATTTAAAATAACAGATGCTTCTTACAATTTATTTGCAGTAGAGTGTCGGAACGGTGGCATAAACCGCGGCGCAGGTAACAAGATCCTGCTTGAAGGATTTTTCGTTGGGGGCGTGTGCCTGTGCTTCGGCACCGGGGCCAAAGCCTATGCAGGGTATTCCGTTACGTCCCATAATAGAAACGCCGTTGGTGGAGAAGGTCCACTTATCAGTGAGAGGACGAGCCTTTCTCATTTCCAGTGTATCATCGGCACCTATTCGTGCTTCGCCGAAAAGTCCCTTATAGCCTTCTTCTAATGCCTGAGTAACCGCGTGATTCCCGGGAATTACCCATGTGGGGAAATAGCACTCGATGGGATAGACACAGCCCTTCCATGAGGGACGTGCATACTCGTACATGGAAACCTTGACATCGTCGCCATATTTTTTTACTGCGGGCAGGTTACGGATTTCGTCAAGGCAGCTTTCCCATGTTTCGCCAACGGTCATTCTGCGGTCAAGCGATACCGCACAGGAGTCAGCAACAGCGCAACGGCTCGGACTTGTATAGAAAATTTCGGAAGCTGTAACTGTTCCGCGCCCAAGGAAACGTGCTTCTTTCCATTCCTTGTTATTTTTCTCGTCAAGCATTTTAACAAGACCCTTGATTTCAGTTCCGTCGCTTGCGTCATTTTCGTTGAGTGAGCGGACGTTCTGAAGAATGTCGGCCATCTTGTAAATCGCGTTGTCGCCCCTTTCGGGTGCGCTCCCGTGGCAGGAGATACCCTTGACATCAACGCGGATTTCCATTCTGCCGCGCTGTCCGCGGTAAATTCCGCCGTCCGTAGGTTCAGTGGAAATGACAAAATCAGGACGAACCTTATCCTCGTTGATAATGTACTGCCAGCAAAGACCGTCGCAGTCCTCTTCCTGAACTGTACCCGTGACAAGAACGGTGTACTTTTCGCTCAGAAGCCCTAAATCCTTCATGATTTTCGCGCCGAAAACCGCGGAAACAATTCCACCAAGCTGATCCGAGGTGCCTCGTCCGCCGATTTCGGAGTCGTTTTCATAGCCGACATATGGGTCAAAAGCCCAGTTCTTAATGTTGCCTATGCCTACTGTGTCAATGTGACCGTCGAAAGCAATCAGCGCCTTGCCGCATCCCATGTAACCTAGAATGTTGCCCATAGGGTCAATGTCAATCTTGTCGAAGCCAAGCTTCTCCATCTCTTCGGCTATCCTCTTAACGTGCCCTTCCTCACCGGAACTTTCTCCGGGAATTCTAACCAAGTCACGCAGAAATTTGGTCATGTCTTTTTCGTAATTCTGAGCTTTTTCTTTGATTTTGATAAAGTCCATAAGTTTCACTCCTTTGTGTTCCTAAGTTGTTTCATCGTTCTAAGCCTTCCCAAACAATTGCTTTGTTTCGCTCTGGGTCTGTGTCACCTTCTGTTGAAAACAGAAGGACTTTTGAACTTGAGCTTAAGCCGATTGCTTCGCGCAAAGCTTTATTCTTGTCGTCTTTCATAATAGCGGCAACAAGCCCCATTGTCACAGCACCCGATTCTCCGGAAATAACCTGAGAATCGCCCTTTATTGGGGCGGAAAGCATCCGCATACCATTTGCCGCTACCCAGTCGGGGCAGGAAACGAATAAATTTACGTGGTTTTTCAGAATATCCCAAGAGATTGTGTTTGGTTCACCGCAGGCAAGCCCTGCCATGATTGTTTGCATTTCACCGTCAACAATTTGGATTGAGCCGTCTCCCAGAGCCGCGCTTTTATATAGGCAAGCCGCAGCGTCTGCTTCTACAACGACCATTACAGGCGGGTTTTCAGGATAGCGGTTGGTAAAATAGCCAAGTACGGCTCCGGCAAGGGAACCGACCCCAGCTTGGACAAATATGTGCGTGGGACAACTACAGCCGTAATCCGTTAATTGTTCATCGGCTTCCATCGCCATGGTTCCATAGCCTTGCATTATCCAAGAGGGTATTTCCTCATAACCGTCCCATGCAGTGTCCTGAACGATAATGCCGTTTTTCGTTTGCTCAGCCGCAGAAGCCGCCATTCTGACACACTCGTCGTAGTTGGCTTCTTCAATCGTAGCGGTGGCGTTTTCATTTAAAATGTTATCAAGCCGAGCACGAGTGGTTCCCTTCGGCATGAAAACCACGGCCTTTTGCTTAAGCTTGTTTGCGGCCCAAGCAACACCTCTGCCGTGATTTCCATCTGTGGCAGTAAAGAAGGTGGCGTGCCCGAATTCTTTTTTTAGTTCCTCCGATGTCAAAACGTCATAGGAAAGCTCTGCGATATCTTTGTCAGTTTGCTTGGCAATATATTTCGCCATTGCAAACGAGCCGCCCAAAACCTTAAAAGCGTTAAGATTGAAACGATAGGATTCGTCCTTTACATAGAGCTCCTCGATGCCAAGATATTCCGCCATATGAGTAAGCTTTGCAAGCGGGGTTTTGGTATACTGAGGAAAGCTTTCGTGGAACTTTCTGGCTTTACGAACTTCGTCGAGAGACATTATTGACAGATGTTTATCTTGTGTTTTTGGCATTTCGTTTGCGACCCACAGTATTTCTGTTTCCATTCTGTTTTTTGTCGCAGCTCAGTGAAAAGTTGCAGAGATGCGACGTGTGTCTCCTTTCTTTTTATTGATTTTCGTCTTTTACTTCATTAATATAGTTGTATAAAGTGAACTTGGATATTCCAAAGTATTCTGAAATCTTATCACCCGATTTTGTGACAAGAAATGCTCCGTTATCGTTCAAAAATGCAATTGCACGAAGCTTATCTTCCTTAGTCATACGGGCAACAGGCTTTCCGACTAATTCAACTGATTGCTTGATAAGATTCTCCAGCAGATCGTTAACATTGCTCACAATTTGCTCCGGCTGTGCGTCTTTTTGCTGAGTGTCGACGGTTATCCAATTTTTAAGCGCTAGATTGACCGACATAAGCTCCGTTATATCGTAGTTGATAGAGAAAATATAACGTATCTTTTGGTCGTCGTCTCTGATGAAAAGTGTACTCGATTTCAATGTACGCCCATAGGGGGTTTGCGTCAGGTAGCACAGATGATCCTTAACCGTTGAGGGGTCCTTGTGCATTGCTTCAAGAACCACCTTGGAAGTGCCGTTGCCGGCTTGTCTGTTTGTTACATGACCATTTACTATATAAACAATCGAATTTTCGGGATCGCCGGACAAGTCGTGAATTGCGATTTCGCAGTTCGTTCCAAATTGCTTGGCAACGCCGTCCGCAATGGTCGTGAGGGTGTGTAGCATATTATACAAAATACATCTCCTCGCTTATTTTGAAGATATGTCGATTACCACGTTTATGGTTTCATAATATCACAAAATCATAGATATTCAAGCACAAATTAAAAAAACTTTTAGAACAACTAAATAATAATTAGATAGCTCTTGAATAAACAGAAGTTTAGTGCTAATATAACGGCATAAGATAAAATACTAATTGCGTATTTAGTAATAAACAACAAAGTCAGGGGGCGGTATCATGGTTATAATCGGAAACGGCAGGTTGATAACAAGAAATTCAAATAATCCCTATATCGAAGACGGGGCGGTCGTTTTGGATGGCACGAAAATCGTCAAAATAGGTACGAGCGCCGATATGAACAAGCTATTCCCACAAGCGGAGTTTATCGATGCTAAGGGCGGCGTCATAATGCCTGCGTTTATCAACACGCATGAACATATTTATAGCGCGATGGCCAGGGGCTTGAGCATTAACGGTTATACTCCAAAGGGCTTTCTTGACATTCTCGACGGTATGTGGTGGACGATTGACCGCAACCTTACTCTTGAGCAAACGAGGCAAAGTGCGAGGGCAACATACCTCGAGTGCATCAAAAACGGTGTAACTACTGTTTTCGACCATCACGCAAGCTTTGGAGAGATAACTGGAAGCCTTTTCGCAATCGAGGACGCGGCAAAGGAGATGGGTGTTCGCTCCTGTCTTTGCTATGAGGTTTCGGATCGCGGAGGGCAGGAAAAGACCCGTCTTGCCGTGAAGGAAAATGAGTCTTTCATAAAACACGCACTTGCAGACGAAACCGATATGCTCGCCGGAATGATGGGACTCCACGCTTCGTTTACATTGTCTGACGAAACGCTTGAGCTTTGCGCGGCAAACAAACCGCAGGAAGTTGGCTACCACATTCATGTTGCTGAGGGCATTGAGGATTTGCACCACTGCCTGAAGCATTATGGTAAAAGAATTCTTGACCGTCTGATGGATTTTGAAATTCTTGGGCCTAAAACAATTACTGCGCATTGCATATATGTCAACAGGCATGAGATGGAACTGCTCCTTGAAACGGATACTATGGTCGTTCACAATCCGGAATCCAATATGGGCAATGCCTGCGGCTGTCCTCCGACAATGGAAATCGTCAAGCGCGGCATTTTGACCGGACTTGGTACGGACGGATACACGCACGACATGATAGAGTCATATAAGGTCGCAAATATACTGCACAAGCACAGCCTCTGTGACGCAACCGCCGCTTGGAGCGAGGTGCCACAGATGCTCTTTGACGGCAATGCGAAAATCGCTGGACGCTATTTCAAAAACGAACTGGGCATCCTGAAAGAGGGCGCATTGGCCGACGTTATTGTTCTGGACTACACACCGTATACCCCAATGGATGGCTCAAACTGCAATGGTCACATTCTGTTCGGAATGACGGGCAGAAACGTTGTCACGACAGTTTGCAACGGCAAGGTGTTGATGAAAGACAGGCAGCTTGTTGGAATTGACGAAGAAAAGGTTATGGCTGAAATTAACGAGGAATCCACAAAATTGTGGAAGAAAATCAACGGTTAATGCCTGAAATGAAAGGAATGGTCATTACATGAGTGATAAGATGACGCCAATCCCATTTTCCAATCTGATGGAGTGGATTTTGGAAGAAAAAAAGACAAAAGGCACTGCGTTTGGCATAAATAGACCGTATATTTGCAGAATTGGGCACGAATGGAGCGCATTTGGCGGCAAGCTTGAAACTCCTTTTGGACCAGCGGCTGGCCCCCATACACAGCTTGCTCAGAATATTATTGCCGCCTATTATGCGGGTAGTCGGTTCTTTGAACTTAAAACCGTACAGATTTTAGACGGAGAAGATTTGCCGGTTTCAAAGCCGTGCATCAAGGCCGACGATGAGGGCTATAACGTTGAGTGGTCAACGGAGCTTTATGTTCCGCAGGCCTTTGACGAATACGTGAAGGCTTGGTTTGCGCTCCATGTAATCGCAAAGGAATATGGCTTGGGCGATATGGACGGATTTCAGTTTAACATGAGCGTTGGCTATGACCTTGAGGGCATAAAAAGCCCGAAAATTGATAAATTCATCGAAGGACTCAAGGACGCAAGCCAAACACCCATTTTTAGGGAATGTATGGACTGGCTGACCACCAATTCGGATAAATTTGAAAAAGTAACGTTAGAGGATGTGAAAGCCATCCCTGCAACTGTTTGCAGAAGCGTAACGCTTTCAACACTTCATGGGTGTCCGCCTCAGGAAATCGAGCGTATTGCGGGATATCTGATGAAAGAAAAGAAGCTGCATACCTTTGTCAAATGCAATCCTACACTGCTGGGATATGAATACGCGAGAGCTGTGCTTGATAAAATGGGCTACGATTACGTTTCTTTCGGCGAATTCCACTTCAAGGACGATTTGCAGTATGAGGAAGCGGTGCCGATGCTTAAAAGGCTGATGGCTTTGGGCGAAGAGCTTGAGCTTGAATTCGGAGTTAAGATTACAAACACTTTCCCTGTTGATATATGCGCAGGGGAGTTGCCCGGCAAGGAAATGTATATGTCGGGCAAGTCGCTGTTTGCCTTGTCTATGTCCGTTGCTGAGAAGCTTTCAAGGGATTTCGACGGTAAATTGAGAATGTCATTTTCCGGCGGACTTGACTATTTCAATATTGAAGAAGTCGTTTCGGCGGGAATTTTCCCCGTTACCTTGGCAACCACACTACTCAAGCCCGGTGGCTATCAAAGGCTGGAGCAGATAGCAAATATATTTAGCGATACCAAGGGTGGAGCGTTTACAGGGATTGATACTGCGGCAGTATCGGAACTTGTTAACGAGGCAATTGTTTCGAAGCACCATGTAAAGGCAATAAAAACTCTTCCCTCCAGAAAAATCGGGCAGAGAGTTCCGCTGGTAGATTGTTTTACCGCTCCTTGCCAGCAGGGCTGTCCGATTAAGCAGGACACAACAACCTACATGAAACTTGCTGGAGAGGGCAAGATGCGTGAAGCGCTGGGTGTTATTGTGCAAAAGAACCCATTGCCATTTATTACCGGCACAATCTGCTCGCATAAATGCATGACTAAATGCGTACGCAACTACTACGAATCACCCGTGAATATCCGCGCAATCAAGCTTGAAGCGGCAAAGTGCGGATATGATGCCTTGATGAAGGCGCGAGTCTTGCCTGCGATTTCGGCAGAAGGAAAAGCCGCCGTCGTGGGTGGCGGACCGGCGGGCTTGTCGGTTGCCTACTTCCTTGCAAAGGGCGGTATGCAGGTAACCATATTTGAAAAGCGCGAAAATCTCGGCGGAGTTGTAAGAAACGTAATTCCTAGCTTCAGAATTGATGACAGTGCGATAGACAACGACATTGAGCTTGTTCTCTCAATGGGCGTCAAGGTGGAAACTGGAAAAGAGATTACTTCGCTTGATAGCCTAAAAGATGAATTCGAAAACGTTGTTCTGGCCGTCGGAGCCTGCGAAAAGGGCGTTCTGAACATTGGAGACACCGCAACATGGAACGCAATCGATTTTCTTGAAGCCTTTAAGTCCGAGGATGGCAATGTAGGAGCAGGGAAGCGCGTTGCCGTTATCGGTGGCGGCAATACCGCGATGGATACTGCAAGAGCGGCAAAGCGCACCAAAGGCGTCGAAAAGGTTCTGCTGATTTATCGCAGAACAATGCGCTATATGCCTGCCGACGAGGAAGAAATTCGTCTTGCGATTGAGGATGGCATTGAAATTCACGAGTTGCTTTCGCCGGTTGAAATGAAAAACGGTCAGCTCGTCTGCAAAAAAATGAAGATGGGTGCTATTGGTGCTTCCGGTCGCCCTGGTTTCGTGGAAACAGATGAAACAATGGATTTCTCGGTTGACACGGTTATTTCCGCTGTTGGAGAGCGCATACCAAAGAGCTATTACCAGAACAACGGCGTTGCGTTGGACGAAAAAGGACGTTTGATTGTCAACGAGACTACGCTTGAAACCTCGGTTAAGGGCGTTTACGTTATCGGAGACGGACTATCCGGCCCTGCAACCGTTGTTGAAGCGATTAGGGACGCCAGAAAAGCGGCGGAAGGAATTCTGGGAAAGCCTGTTGCGGTTGATTATGACACCTATGAAAAGCCGGAAACCATATACGGGCGCAAGGGCATTATCAAAGAGGAAGACAAGGACGTGCTTGATTCCCCGCGTTGCCTTGAATGCGTTTGCATTTGCGAAAACTGCGTTGAGGTTTGCCCAAACAGAGCTAACGTTTCTGTTGGCGTACCCGGAAAGCACAGCAGCCAAATCATACATCTGGACTATCTGTGCAACGAATGCGGCAACTGCAAAAGCTTTTGCCCCTATGAGAGTTCACCGTATCTCGATAAGTTTACGCTTTTTGCTACTGTGGATGATTTTGTAAACAGCAAAAATAAGGGCTTTGTCGTCACTGACTTGGAAACCAAAGCTTGCAGGGTGCGGCTTGATGACGGTATCTATGAGTACACAATAGGAGAAAAATTCTTGGTGATACCTGAAGACATCCGCAATCTTATTTCCGCGGTCATTTGCAAATACTCTTATATGCTGATGCCGCCTACAAAGCGATAAGCTTTAGAGAAAAGTATGGATATGAAAACACTACTAAGAGGCGGAGCCGTTGTTTCGGGTGAAGACGTTCTGGTTCAGGATGTGCTGATTGAAAACGACAAAATTGTCAAGGTGGGGCTGGATTTAACCGAGGAGAATGCAAAGGTCATTGATCTTCGAGGCAAGCTTTTGTTTCCGGGTTTCATTGATGCTCACACGCATTTTGACCTTGAGGTAGCAGGAACTGTTACAGCTGACGATTTCAATACAGGAAGTCGCGCAGCTCTGCTAGGCGGAACAACGACGGTTATAGATTTTGCCACGCAATACCACGGTGAAAGTCTGAACCATGCGTTTGCTCAATGGCTATCTAAGGCAAAGGACAAATCGTCCTGTGACTACGGCTTTCACATGGCCATATCAGACTGGAACGAGAGCGTCAGCCAAGAAATTACTGATATGATTGATTTGGGCGTCACATCTTTTAAGCTATATATGACCTATGACGACATGAAGGTGACCGACAAGGAAATATATCAGATATTGAAGCGCTTGAAAGAAATTGGTGGCATCGCTGGTGTGCATTGCGAAAACAGCGGTATAATTTCTGCTCTCATTGATGAGCAAAAAAGTCTTGGGCATTCCGGCACAGACTGCCATCCGAAAACCAGACCACCACAGGCGGAGGCAGAGGCGATAAGCAGACTGCTCCGTATTGCGGAGCTTGCCGATTGTCCGATAATTATAGTCCATCTGACCTCCAAAGCCGGATATGAGGAGGTCGTAAGGGCGCGAAAACGCGGACAAAAGGTTTATCTCGAGACTTGCCCGCAGTATCTCCTGCTGGACGAATCGCTCTATGCGCTTCCGTCTCCCGAATGCCTTAAATACGTTATTGCGCCACCGCTTAGAAAAGCCGAGGACAGAGAATGCCTTTGGAGTGCGCTGTCCGAAAACCAGATACAGACGGTTTCGACTGACCATTGCAGCTTTTCACTCAAGCAGAAGCTGGCGGGGGAGCGGGACTTTACAAAAGTGCCTGGTGGTATGCCGGGAGTTGAGGACAGAGCAGTTTTACTGTATACGTATGGTGTCAAATCAGGCAGACTTTCGCTTCACCAGATGTGCCGCTTGCTTTCGGAAAATCCTGCAAGGCTGTACGGCGCTTTTCCGCGAAAGGGACGCATTGCGCCGGACGCAGATGCTGACATAGTTGTTTTTGACCCGAACGCAACTGGTGTTATCAGCGCAAAATCGCAGGCTTATAATATGGACTATGCTCCGTACGAAGGCTTTAAAACCTGCGGCAGGGTGGAGGAGGTCTACCTTCGCGGTCAAAAAGTTGTAGACAATCATAAGGTGGTCGTTGAGCATTCTGGATGTTTCTTGAGGCGTGGATACTTCGACTTATAGAAAATGCTTTGCCGTGCGGCATTATGTTTATGAGAAAAAATTAGAGTGCCCGTATGCGGACTGAAATGTTGTAGCTTCAGTTCGCGTACGGGCACTTAATATTTTTAGATGGGAAACTGTGCGGGCTTGTTCGCTGAAAGGAAAATCAATTCGGCTTTTCAGCTCCGCCGGAATTATGAATAATACGATATTCTAATGGCGTTTTACCGGTTTCATGCTTGAAAACCTTGATAAAGTAACCGCAGTCATCAAAGCTTAGATTTTCCGCAATCGTGCCAACAGACCAATCGGAGGAAATCAAAAGCTCTTTTGCGCGATCCATTTTTATGTGATTGACATAGTCGGACAAACTTCCGAGATTTTCTTTCGCGAACAGCTTGCTGAAATAGCTCGTGGAAATGCTGCACAAGGTGGCCACCTTTGAAAGAGTAATTTTTTCGTTAGGATGTTTATTGATGTAGGTTAGTGCTGGCTGCAAGAGCTTGTTCGGTACTTTTTCGGCTTTTTCGCTTTCGACTGCACTAGTGTTTTCGAGGATTGGACTTCTGAATAATTCCGAAGAAGAATTTTTAGAAAATTGTGCATAGGCTTCTCTGAGTGTCGCCTGTTCGATACAATAATCACCGACATGCGAAAGCATATTAGCAAGAGCGGTGATTTTTTCGAGTCGCATTACAGGAAGCAAAGCATAGCTCTGCTGAAGTTCCAAATCAGACGATAAATCAATGGTGTTGCTAACTCCCTGCAAAATGCGTTCCGGCATAATTTCGGAATTATCCGGCTCAGCAAGAACTTGTCCTGCCATCAACGCTCCTAAATATAAGCCGTCGACAATAATCGGTATTGCAAAATCAATCAGCCCGGCATGGCAGATATAGATGAAAGGCTTGCCAATTCTTGCAGCTTCCAGTCCGCCGTGTGAATCGCATTTTTCACAATAAACCCCAAACTTCGAGGAACGCATCTTTTTGCAGAACTCACTGCAATTGCTGTGCGAAGTAATCGGCACGCCCTTGTAATCAACAGTGATGATGGCAAGTTCGGATGCGATTGATATATCGTCTTGGACTTTTTGAAATTTGTCTGGTTTAAAGATTTGGTAAATATCCGAAAAAGACTTCCCCATTTGACATACCTCCCTTGTGGTTTAGTGGTGTCCAAAATGAAAATGGAAAAATATTATTGTAATATTGACATATATTTCGATTATACATTAGAAAGAAATGGTAAGTCAAGCTTGAAAATGCTAATACTTTCGATTTGACATAACAAATAGGTGGTTTTTGGTTTGTCCTTGAAATTTCTACTATATTTTTTTATCAATGTATAACATTATCTAATGCTATTTGTCTGGTAATTTTCTATAATGAATTTATACATGAAATTGGCACAATACTATCTTGTCTTTGTGAAACATTTATAATTATGAGGAGGGTTCTTATGAGAAAAGCATTTATATGCCCGACAAAATACGTGCAGGGCGAAGACGAACTGTTAAATCTGGGTTATTTTGTAAAGGGGTTCGGGGCCTCAGCACTTCTGATTGCACATCCCGAAGATGTCAAAAGAGTAAAGGCAAAATTGAACGCAACCGCGGAAAAGTTCCAGATAAACTTTGTTGAAAGTGGATTTAATGGCGAGTGCTCTCGTCAAGAGGTCGCCAGACTTCAAGAAGTAGCAAAGAAAAACGGCTGCTCCTGCACCATTGGTTTAGGCGGCGGCAAAGCTATTGACACCGCAAAATGCGTTGCTATGGGTGAAGCCCTGATTATTTGCCCGACGATTGCGGCAACAGACGCGCCGACGAGTCATTCTGCCGTTTTGTACACGCCGGAAGGCGCTTTTGACGATTACGCTTATTTTAAGCAGAGCCCCAGCCTTGTTTTGATTGATACAACCATTATTGCAAATGCACCGACACGTTTTCTCGTTTCAGGCATGGGCGATGCACTTTCAACATATTTTGAAGCAAGAGCAACGGCAAAATCGTTTTCAAACGTCAACGCCGGACTTCCTTGCGGTTACCGTGAGGGCTTTTGCGGTGAGGCAAAAGGAACGAACACAGCACTTGCGCTGGCAACACTCTGCTATCAGACCTTAATTGCAGACGGCGCAAACGCAAAGATTTCCAGCGACTGCAACATGGTTACTTCCGCTCTTGAGAACATTATTGAAGCCAATATCCTTTTGTCCGGCTTGGGCTTTGAAAGCGGCGGACTTGCAGGCGCTCACGCTATACATGACGGCTTGACAATTCTGCCGGGAACACATCACTACTTCCATGGCGAAAAGGTTGCCTTTGGAACCCTTGCTCAGCTTGTTTTGGAAAATGCTCCCGAGGAAGAGCTGAACGAGGTTCTGGACTTCTGCGTTAAAGTCGGACTGCCCGTTTGCCTTGCCGACATCGGTGTCGAAAGCATTTCACACGAAGAGCTTATGGCAGTTGCCGAGAAAGCCTGCATAGCAGAAGAATCAATTCACTCCATGCCGTTCCCTGTAACTGCACAGTCGACAGCGGCTGCAATTATCGCTGCGGACGCAATCGGAAAGAAATACAAGGCACAATAGGAGAAAAGAATGAAAAAGATTATAAATAGCCCCGATAACGTCGTTATCGAAGCGTGCAAAGGAATTGTTCTTGCGCATCCCGAGCTTGACTTTAACGAGAAATACAAAATAATTAAGAAAAAAACCGTTAATACCGAAAAGGTAAGCCTAATCTGCGGCGGTGGCAGTGGACATGAACCTGCCCACGCAGGCTTCGTTGGAAAAGGAATGCTTGATGCCGCGGTTTGCGGTGACGTGTTTGCGTCCCCGTCGACTATTCAGGTTTATAACGCTATTATGGCGACGCAGTCCAAAAAGGGTACTCTGCTAATCATCAAAAACTATTCGGGCGACTGCATGAATTTTGACGCGGCGGCTGATATGGCAAAAGATGATGATGTTGAGGTGGAAAAGGTATACGTCAACGACGATGTTGCCGTTAAGGACAGCCTTTACACCGTTGGACGTCGTGGCGTTGCGGGAACGGTTTTTGTCCATAAAATCGCCGGTGCCGCCGCTGAAAAAGGAATGGCTCTGGCAGAGGTTAAAACCGTTGCCGAAAAAGTCATCGCCAATGTCCGGTCTATTGGTTTTGCGCTGACTTCCTGCACTGTGCCGGCAAAAGGAACGCCGACATTCACACTAGCAGAGGACGAAATCGAGTTTGGTGTTGGAATTCACGGTGAGCCGGGAATTGCCCGTGAAAAACTTGTTTCAGCCGATGAGCTTGCAGAAAAAATGGTCGACAAAATTGTAAACGACATTCCCTACAAAGAAGGAGACGAGGTTGCACTTCTGATAAACGGGCTTGGCGCAACACCTTTGATGGAGTTGTATCTGCTGAACAATTCCGCAAGCGCAGCCATCTCAAAAAGAGGAATAAAAATTCACAAAACCTTTGTCGGCAACTATATGACGTCTATCGATATGGCTGGAGCTTCAATAACTATGCTCAAGCTTGATGACGAAATGAAGTCTCTGCTCGACAGTCCGTCAGACGCACCTGCAATGAAGGTTTAACGTCAAAACACTAAGATTTAGAGGGTAATACCATGGAAAAACTAAATGTTCAAGACATCGTCAAGATGGTTGACCTAATGTCTGAAATAATAATCAGTAGCGAAGTCGCTTTTTGTGAGCTTGACTCCGCGGCAGGGGACGGCGATTTCGGAATGTCTCTTGCAAAAGGCTTTAAGCAATTGAAAACTGAATGGCCGGAGATTTCTAAGGAAGAGGAAATCGGTTCTTTCCTGAGAGCTTGTGGAATGGTCATTATCGAGCATTGCGGTGGCGCATCCGGCCCGATATGGGGTTCGGCTTTCAGAGGTGCGGCAAAATACTCGAACGGAAAAACCGAAATTGACCTTGCAGAATTCGGCGAACTGATGCAAAGCGCTGTTGACGGAATTCAAAAGACGGGCGGCGCTAAGCTTGGCGACAAAACCTTGCTGGACGCGTTGATTCCTGCTGTGGAATCCTTAAAAGCAAGTGCACAGGCAGGGGATAGCATTGCTTCCGCAATGAGAAAGAGTGCTAATGAATCAATTGCCGGAGCAGAAAAAACAAAAGACATTGTAGCAACAAAGGGCAGAGCAAGCTATCTTGGCGAAAGAAGCCTGAGCTATCCCGACGCTGGTGCCACGGCAATCGGTATAATCTTTACCTATATCACAGATAAATTTTTCGCGTAAATTTAATAGGGGGAATGGCTGTGGAACTAAAAAACTTCACATTCAAATCAGAAGAGGGAGCCGAGATTTTCGTTTATAACTGGAATCCTGACTCTGTTGTAAAGGTCAAGGGTGTCATCCAGATTGCCCACGGAATGGCGGAAACTGCGGCAAGATATGAACGGTTTGCCGAATTCATGACCCAAAACGGATATATTGTCTATATCAATGACCACAGAGGCCACGGTAAAACAGCGGGTTCGGTTGAAAAATTAGGTTATCTCGCAGATTCAGATGGCTTTGAATGGATGGCGAAGGATGTCCACCAGCTCAGCGGCATCATCAAAAAGGAACATTCCGAATTACCCCTGTTCCTTTACGGGCACAGCATGGGCTCGTATGTAACGCAGAGATACGTCATGCTGTTTGGCGACGAGCTGAAAGGCGCATTGCTGTCTGGCTCAAACGGAAAGCAAGGGCCGATTCTGACCATCGGAACTATCGTTGCAAAGCGTGAAATTAAGAAGAATGGCCGCAAGGTGCAAAGCGACAAGCTGAATCAAATGTCTTTCGGCGGCTTTAATAAGGCGTTCAGACCGAACAGAACTGATTTTGACTGGCTGAGCCGCGACAATGCCGAGGTTGACAAATACATAAACGACCCTTACTGTGGAACCGTATTTACCAGCGGGTTTTTCCTTGACCTGCTGACCGGTTTAAAAAAAGTTGAGAAAAAAGAGAATATTGATAATGTTCCAAAGAATTTGCCAATACTCATTTTTTCTGGAGCACAAGACCCTTGCGGCAAAAACGGCAAGGGAGTTACAAGGCTTTATAACACCTACAAGAAGCACGGCATTGAGGACGTAACACTAAAACTTTACCCTGAAGCACGGCATGAGGTTTTGAATGAAACAAACAGGGATGAAGTCGTGAAGGATGTCCTCAAGTGGGTTGACAGCCATCTTTAAACCTTAAATGACCTTCAATGTGAATTAATACTTTAATATGACTGTGAGACGAGAAAACGTCTCCAAATAAAAAACACCCGAAAGCAACATCTTTCGGGTGTTTTTGCTAAGACGAAAAGCTAAAACGCCCAGAGTAAACTTGCAAACTACACATTGAAATGCTATGCTTAGGTGCGAATGCTGTTGGTGTGGCAAAGGCAACATTTTATGAGTTCTGGATGTTTGAAAGGTGAGGTCGAGGATATGAGCATTATCAAAAACGAATCAAAACACAAAAGCGCAATTTTGCAGGCAATTCGTGCACAGCTTGAACATCGCGCGTTTTGGCTGTATCTTTTATGTGACGAGGCTAAGAAAAAGGGGCTTCAACCGCGAGACTTTGCCCCTGATGCCATTACCCGCTGTGGTCTTTCACAGGGCGCAAACCTGGTTAAAAAAGGTAATGTTGACGATTTGACAGGTCTAAAAAAGACCTTGTTCAACGCTCCTGCCCGACTCGTTTTCGAGATGAAAATCAAGGAGAGCACTGCTGATAAGCTTTACATAGACTTCCACTATTGCCCGCTCGTTAAGGCTTGGCAAAATGCCGGCTGCACCGACGAGGAAATTGCGGAGCTTTGCGATTTCGCCATGTGCGGCGATCACGGAATCGGCAAATGCTATGGGAGCACACTAGAACTTCCCCAATGTATAGCTAAGGGTGACGAAATCTGTGCGCTGCGCTACAACAAGACTAAGTTATAAGTCTGATAAACTCGTTTTACAACACTCGAAAACTCGAAATTATATATCTTGCGGGGCATCCGAATCGGCAAAAGCCGAATTGGGTGCCCCTGTAATTTTGCGTCGCTAAAAAACTAACCACGATATCATTTCCGTTTGAGCTTTTCTTTTGCTGATTAAAAGAGAGGTTTTTGTCGAAAACATAAACACGATAGCTCATATGTCTGAAAATCACGCAAATAGCAACCAATGCCCAAAATTTAATCAAATTTAAGAATTTGTCCAAAATTAGAGCAAGAGAACAAAATTGACTGTACAAAAAGCAATAAAAGTTGAATACAATAATAACCACGGATATGCAAACTGACCATAGTTGTGTGGTCTGTAAACAAATATAACTTAGGAGGAATTCTTGTGTATTACAGTAATGGAAACTACGAAGCTTTTGCCCATCCCGAAAAGCCTGAGGGTGTTGACAAGAAGTCGGCGTATATCGTAGGCACTGGACTAGCCGGTCTCGCAGTTGCTTCCTTCCTTGTACGTGACGCTCAGATGCCGGGCTCACACATCCATGTTTTTGAATCTGATCCGGTTGCAGGCGGTGCTTGTGACGGTGCGTTTCTCGAAAAATATGGTTTTGTTTGCCGTGGCGGCCGTGAGATGGAAAACCACTTCGAATGTCTTTGGGATCTGTTCCGCTCAATTCCTTCCATTGAAAAAGAAGGCGTTTCGGTTCTCGATGAATACTACTGGCTGAATAAGTACGATCCTAACTTCTCCCTTGAGCGTGCGATTATGAGCGGTGGCGAGAGCGCACATACCGACGGCAAGTTTGACACATCACCCGGTACAGCAATGCAGATTCTTAAAATCTTCATGACTCCCGACAGAGAACTCGAAGATAAGGTAATGACTGATTTCTTTGATGACGAATTCTTTGAATCCAATTTCTGGCTCTATTGGCAGACCATGTTTGCATTCCAAAAGTGGCACTCTGCGCTTGAAATGAAGCTTTATGTACATCGTTTCATCCATCACATCGGCGGACTTCCCGATTTCAAAGCTCTAAAGTTCACAAAGTTCAACCAGTATGATTCCCTCATTCTACCGTTGGTGAAATATTTGGAGGAGGCTGGTGTTGACTTCCAGTTTAATACTGCTGTTACAAACATTATTTTCGATATTACCCCTGAGAAGAAGGTCGCAAAGCAAATTGTTCTACTGCGAAACGGCAAGGAAGAGACTATTGACCTTACCGAGGACGAATATGTATTTGCTACATTAGGCAGCAACGTCGACAACGCAACGCTTGGAACAAACACAACAGTTCCCGTTCTCAAGGACACGCCGGGCACCGGCAGGTCATGGGAAATGTGGAGAAAGATTGCTGCGCAGGATCCTTCCTTCGGTCGTCCTGATAAGTTCTGCGGCAACATACATGACACCTTCTGGGAGTCCGCAACAGTTACCACACTTGACGACAAGATTCCCCCATATCTTGAGAAGCTATGCAAGCGCGATCCGTTCTCCGGCAATGTCGTAACCGGCGGTATCATCACTGTTAAGGATTCCAAGTGGCTTATGAGCTTCACCTTCAATCGTCAGCCTCACTTCAAAGAGCAGAAGAAAGATCAGCTCTGCGGTTGGATTTATGCTCTCAATTGCGACGTACCCGGCGACTATATCAAGAAGCCCATCACGCAATGCAACGGCATCGAAATCTGCGAAGAGTGGCTGTATCACATGGGCGTTCCTGTCGATAAAATTCACGACTACGCAGCAAACCATGCAAACACCGTTCCCTGCATGATGCCCTATGTCACTACATATTTCATGCCCAGAGCTGCTGGTGACCGTCCCAAGGTCGTTCCCGATGGCGCTGTCAACTTTGGATTCCTAGGCGAGCACGTTGAAACCCCGCGCGACACCGTGTTCACCACAGAATATGCAGTTCGTACAGGCATGGAAGCCGTTTATACACTGCTCAACGTCGACCGCGGCGTTCCTGAAGTGTTTGCTTCCGTTTATGATGTACGAGTTCTTATGGAATCGACAATGAAGCTTATGGACGGCAGAAAGCCTCTCGAAGTGTTCCTGCCTGTGCTCTTGCCATTAATCGTTACGTTGAAGGACAAGGTAGAAAACAACGTAGTAACAGATTTGGTCAAGAAATACGGAGTTCTATAATACTTCGCACCCTTCGATTGTGTTTATGTTGATTGAACTTTTCGTTTTTTGTTCTGAAATGAAAAGCTCATTGGCAGAGAATATAAACAACAGGGGAGTGACAGTTCTGCTGTCGCTCCCCACCTTCTATTTTTGGAACTACATTTACATATGAGCAACAGGCTATACATGCCTGTTGCTTTGTCGTTGAATGGTTTTTGACAACGCTATCAAGGAAAAAACGGGTACTAAAAAAACAATGTAATTATTAAAACTACATTAAGTGATTTTTGTTATCAAAAAATTCATATTTCCATTGACGGGATGTGATATAAAAGTTATTATAAAAAGGGTATTATCAAAAGAGATTACATTTAAAAATTAAGCGCTATTTTAATAACTCTAATTTTTAAAATTTGAAACGAACGTAAGTGGATAATGTTCGTTGTATATTTTATGATAATTGCGCTTACCATAATTGTTAACGAAAAGGTTTGTTAAAGGTAAACATATATGAATACAAATGTTGTCGAAAGGAATGCGCTTGCGTTTCCGTCGAGGATGCCACTCGACAATGCCGCCAAAATTTATCCCGCTGCCAAAGGCCGTAAAAGCCCATCAATGTTTCGGTTGTCTATGGAACTGACAGAGGATGTTGAAAAGGCGGTTTTGGAACAGGCTTTGGAAAATGCTCTTATTAGGATGCCGAGCTTTTGCCAGCATCTCAAGCGCGGCTTCTTTTGGTATCATTTGGAACACAAGCAGTACATTCCCCCTATTTCGGATGAAATTAGAAACCCCTGTGTTTATCTTAACGTTCAGGAAAATAAGGGTTTTCAGTTTCGCGTGAGCTGCTTCAAAAACAGAATTGCCGTTGATTTTTTTCATGTGCTGACCGACGGAACTGGCGGGATGTCTTTTTTGAAGACGCTGGTTGCCGAATACATCTCAATTAAGTACAAAGTGAAAATCCCACGAGGCAATGGAATACTGGACTGCGCGGAAGTTCCGCAAAAGGCCGAATTTGAAGACAGTTTTTTAAAGTATGCAAAACCGATGCGGATTAGCCGATTGGAGACGCCGGCATACCATGTTAGCGGTACGCGAGAGGAATATGGGGAAATCCATATTACCACCGGAATCATCCCGCTTGAAGAGATAAGTGCGAAAGCAAAGGAATACGGAGCGACAATTAACGAATTCTTGACGGCCACGCTCATCCTTGCAATATATAGCATTCAGCAGAAGGAAAATCATCCTTTTAGAAAAAAACAGGCTGTTAAAGTTTGCATACCTATTAATTTAAGGAAGCATTTTTCCTCATGTACACTGCGAAACTTTACATCATATGCAAATTTGGGTATTGTTCCGACCCTTGGCAGCTATACATTAGAGGAAACTATTGCTATAATAAAACATGGGATGGCGCTTGAGGCAAACGAAAAGATGCTGACGGCAAAATTCAGCACCAATGTGGCCTCTGAAAAGAACTTGCTTATGAAAATGGTTCCACTTTTTCTCAAAGACCCACTAATGAAGTCGTATTACTTGCTGATTGGTGACAGATACAACAGTACAACTCTTTCAAATCTTGGCTTAGTTCGTTTGCCAGATGAAATGGCAAAGTATGTCGAGCGCATAAGCTTTATGATAGGCGCAGGGCTAAACCCCGTTTCCTGTACCTGCGTCAGCTTTGGAAATAAGCTTTGCTTCAATATCACGAGAACGATTGAAGAGCCGCTGGTCGAAAAAGCGTTTTTTAAAATGCTTGCCGGTATGGGGTTTCATATAACACTTGAAAGTAACCAAAGGTAAAAGTTGTAGGATTTCAAACCTTTTCTAACGTGCCAATTGCTATTCACTTTTGTGGCTACTGTGATTGATGCTAAAAAGATGACCATTTACGTTCTTGGTCATTATTGTTTTAAATATTTTTAAGGAATGGTCACTCACATGAAAAATTCGTTTTGCTCAAAATGCGGAGTTGAACTTTCACATACTGAATCCGTGTGCCCCTTGTGCGGTATTCGGGTCGTTTCTGAATCTGAGAACTTATGCGGTGCTTATCCAACGAACTCGCAGGAGGTACCTTTAAGCAACAAGCATTCCGCACTTAAAGGGTTAATTGTTTTGCTATTTCCTGCCTTTTTCTGCTTTGCAATTGATATTTTGGTTGACGGGATTATTAGCTGGGGACCATATATTTGGGGCGCTGAAGCCTGTTTCTTCACGTTTGCTTTTTTGCCGAAGCTTTTCAACAGACCAAAGACGAGCGTATGTCTTTTCGCCGACACTGTCGTTTCAGTCGGTTACCTGTTTTTGATTGGGTATTTAGCAGGATCGACAGAGTGGGTGTTGCCGCTTGGTTTACCGCTTTCTGCTTTAGCAGGCTTGCTGGTTTTCTTGGTTTTAACAACAATACAGCTGAAAAAGTCATCTCGTATGTTTAAATCTGCCGCTATAATCTGCACATTGGGAGTATTTGCGCTTGCAACCGAGGTCGTAATCGGTATGTTCAAGTATGGAGTTTTAACTCTTGGGTGGGCATTGCCGGTTGTTCTGCCGTCACTAATAATTTCAGCAGTTCTGTTTTACGTAGAATTCAACAGCTCACTGAAGGATAGACTTGTGAGGGCCGTATTTCTATAAGTTCAGAAATGTATGACTGAGGTTATTACTTATTGTTAAATTCACGCAGAAAAAAGCAAAAAGTATACACATTTGACAAATCATCATTATAATGATATAATACCTCGGTTGACAATAATATCGCTTTTTTTTAAAACGAGGATTTCGGTCCCCGTTTTTATTTTTTAGAATTGAGGAACTACATGACAAAAGTTTTATTCTCCGAAATGAGTCTTACTCCAAAGGTGGAACGTGCGGTTTCACTAATGGGATTTGATTCAGCTACACCTATCCAATCTGAAGCCATTCCGGTAATCCGCACAGGAGTTGACGTTATAGCCCGCTCTCAGACAGGAACGGGAAAAACACTTGCATTCGGCATACCTGCTATTGAAAGAGTCGATACGCACGAGGAAAAGCCCACAATTCAGGTGCTTGTTCTCTGCCCTACACGTGAGCTTGCGATGCAGGCAGACGAGGAAATCAGAAAGCTCGCACGCTTCAAGGAAGGCATTCGCCCTGTTGCAATCTATGGCGGAGCTTCAATCGAGCAGCAGTGCATAAACCTGCGCCGTGCCAACGTCGTTATCGGAACTCCGGGACGAGTAATGGACCATATGCGCCGCAAGACCATCAAGCTTAATAATCTGAAGATGATTGTGCTTGACGAGGCGGACGAAATGCTGAACATGGGTTTCAAGGAAGATATTGAAACCATTCTGACAGATACACCCGATGATCGCCAGACGGTTCTTTTTTCCGCAACAATGCCACCTGCGATAATGAAAATAACCAAGGAGTTTCAAAAGGATCCTGTACTTATAGAGATTGATAAGAGCCAAGTGACGATTGAGAACATCGAGCAGAGATTCATTGATGTCCCTCACGCAAACAAAAAAGACGCTCTTCTCATGCTGATAAAGTTCTATCAGCCAAAGCGTGCTATAATTTTCTGTGGCACAAAAAAAATGGCGGATGAACTTACTGAGTATTTAAACGGGCACAACGTCAGCGCGGAAAGTATCCACAGCGACATTAAGCAGACCCAACGCACCACAACAATGCGAGACTTCAAGGCTGGCAAGACAACCATCCTGATAGCAACGGACATTGCGGCTCGCGGCATTGACGTTAACGACGTTGAATACGTCATAAACTTCGATATTCCTCCAAATACGGAGTATTATATCCACCGTATCGGCAGAACCGGCAGAGCAGGAAAGCCCGGCTGCAGCATAACAATATGCAGCAGCAAGCGTGAGGTCAATGAAATCAGGCAGATAGCTGTTGCTGTTAAGTCAACAATCAAAGAGCTTGCACTACCCACGCCTGACGACGTTAAGGGAGCAGCAACCGCCAAGGCGATTGCTGAGATTGAAGCTCTTACTCAGGGTGAAATCAACCCGATTTTTACAGAAATGGTTAACACCATGACGGAAAAAGGACTTTCTCTTCAGAGTATTGCCGAGGCAGCTCTCTCACGTTGCTTCAATGACATCGGCAAGCCCTTAGCAAAGGTGCCTGTTGCACAGTTTAAGCATGAAGCAGGGGAGCTTTCTAGAATGGAACCTCGCCAAAATACCAAAAGGGATGTATCGAAACCAAAGGCTCGTCCAATGGACTTCGGCATTATGCTTTTGGATGTTGGCGCAAGTAACGGCATCAAGGCGAACCACATCATCGGAGCAGTTGCAGACCGCACTGGAATTTCCGGCAAAGAGATAGGCAAGGTCGAAATTTCTGCGGAACAGAGTCTTGTTGAAATTCCTTCGGACAAAATAGATCAAATTCTTGAAGCCATGAAGGGCTGCAAAATTTGCGGAAAACCCACTCATTCCTGCTTGCTTGTTGGCTCACCGCGTAAGGTTAACCGCAGTACAGGTAGTGCATCGCAAAGAACAAATGCCAGCAATAAAGGCGGACAGGGTGCACGCTACAGCACTAAGAAGTAAGTGCACAAAAGCCTGCTTTGGATATTGAGAAAAAGCGCAGTGGACGGTAATCCGTCCACTGCGCTTTAGTTGTATCGTTGTGGTTCACAAACATTGAGTTTTATGAGCGATGTCATTTGACAAAGTACTTAATAGAGCATTAGCCCAAGGTTTCAAATATATCTGCGCCTTTAGTAAATATCCAGCGTTGTGTTAAAAACCAAGCGAGTATAAGAATCAGGGTGTACACCACTACAAATAATCCGGTGGCTCCGTTTCCGAGGGGGAGCACAAAATATAACGCGCCTGGGATAAGAACGAGCAGAGCGTTGAAAAGCATTGTGAGTAAAACGCTTATACTTTGCTTTACCACCTGCGTTTCGTTGATCCAATCAAGGTTCGGACTTTTAAGGTTGCATATTAGACCGATGTTTGCAGAAAGCATAACAAAAAACACTGGAGCCAGAAGCATGGCAATGGCATTAAGTGCAGAGGGCGTGAATACATAGATTGCTGCGGCAGAAGCAAGGATAACTGGGATGACGGTCAAATAAATGTGAAGATTTAGCTTCGCCTTAAGAATATCCTTTGACAATATTGGCAGAGACTTGACAATCCATATGGCTTTGCCCTCAAGGGAAATTGAAGGAGCTGTGAAGAGCACCACGGAGGTCATAAGACAAAGCCCCAATACTAAGATTGTCGGTATTGCTCCGCTATCAAAGCCTGATTGTGCAAATAGCGTCAGAATATACGTCTTTTTGATTATTAGTGCAACGGCTGCGATTGCTATAAAAATCACACCAAGCCCCGCGTTCAAAATATAAACAGGAGAGGACAATAAGCGCTTCAATTCACGGCTAAATAGCGCTTTTGAAGGCGAAGCTTCGCGCATCTGCTTTTCTTCGTATTTGACTTTCGCAATACCTCTTTTTGAGGTGGCAACCTTAATAAAAGTTGCCGAAAGCACATAATACATCAGCGCAAAGGGGACAAGCATTATCAAAAGAGAAAATACCAAATGAAGCGCGTTAGCCTCCGCAATGGCGTTGCCAATCCAGAAAAGGGGAGCAACTGCACCAAGAGAGCCAGCAATTTCATCGACGTGTAAAAGGAGATTCTTGATATAGTCATTAGCCTGACTGAATCCAACAAAATAAAGACCTAAAAAGGCAACAGAGAACAGAACGGTCATTAGCGACTTGTTACGAATCCGGCTTGTGGAAATAGTAAGCAGCCAACCGAAAAGCCCGGAAACAGCCATTGAAAAAAATTGCAGGGCAAAAAATATTAGCACAAAAGCAATAAATTCAATTGCTGTGACCTGCGTAGTGCTGAACCACATAACAACAGCGGGGATTGCTACAAGCAGTTCGAGCAGGAAGTTCATCAACATAAGCAATGCTAAACGGCTTGCCAAAATGAGCTTGGGAGGGATGGGCATTGATAAAAGAAGGTCGTTATCCTTCGCTTCATATAGCTGGGATTTTGCCATAAATACGCTGCCAATAAACATAACAGCAAAAGCGCACATTGCAAAAAATGCAAAGTAAAGCCAACCGATACCTAAATCAAAAAATGGTTTCGCAATTTGCTGAAATAGAATACCAAACATCATCATAAATGCAAAGGCGGCATAAAGCATCAGCACAGCAAAGGCAACAATTTTGAGCTTGGAAGAGCCTTTTTTTGCCTTTGTGTTGTTTTTGAGGAAAAGCGAGGCACCCAGAGATGCAATTCTCGTTTTTATTAGAGCCTTAAACATTGCTGTCACCTTCCAGCTCCAGGAAAACGTCCTCTAGCGAGCTGGTTCCCTTGACCTCGTCCATAGTCCCCGAAACAACAAGCTTTCCATCTTTTATAATTGCAATCTTGTCGCAGAGCTTCTCGGCAACCTCAAGAACGTGAGTGGAGAAAAAGATTGCTCCGCCCTTTGCACAGTGCTCTTGCATAAGACCTTTCAGCAAGTGGGAAGCCTTGGGGTCGAGTCCGACAAACGGCTCATCCATAATGATGAGCTTCGGCTCGTGGATGAACGCAGAAATTAGTGCAAGCTTTTGCTTCATGCCGTGTGAATAGGCTGAAATAGGCTGCGCGAGGTCAGAAGTAAGCTCAAAGAGGTCGGCGTATTTTTTGATTCGCTCTTCTCGTTCCTTTGCTGAGACAACGAAAATATCCGCAACAAAATTGAGGTAAGCTATGCCGGACATGAATTCGTACATATCGGGATTGTCTGGTATATAGGCAAGTGTTTTTTTGCACTCAAGAGGGTTTTTCTTAACGGAAATACCGTCAACTAATATCTCACCCTCTTCAAAACGTAAAATTCCGCAGCAAGACTTAATTGTTGTGGTTTTTCCGGCACCGTTGTGCCCGATAAAGCCATAAATCTCGCCCGGAGCAATATGAAGCGTGAGATTGTCGACAGCTCGCTTGTCACCGTACATTTTGGTTAGTCCCTTAATATTAAGCATAGAAATTACCTCCTAGTTAATGTGAAATTATATCATAGCCGCAAAGCGGCGTTATGATATATGGTTTTAAATATAGCGTAAGACAACAGGGTTCGGCGTGAGCATGATATAATGTCCGTTTGCGGAAATCATATCATAAATTCTTGAATATTTAGCGGCGCTATTTCGATTGATTTAAAACTGAATATACACTGTTTTTTGGATATGTCAAGGGCTATTTAGAAATAATTCTAAATAGCCCTTGCGGAATTGCTACGTAATATCCGTGCTTAGCAAAAAAGTCGGACTCTGTTTATAATTAATACAGAGTCCGACTAAAAAATGGTTTGAATTAGTGTTGGTGTTAATAAGATTCAGTGTTCCTACTGCTTAACGAAAACGCTTTTAGGACTGCCGCATTTTGGACATTTCCAGTCGTCGGGAAGTTCTTCAAAGGGTACGTCTCCTGTATAAACATATCCGCAGACGCTGCAAACCCACTTTGAAGGGGGCCCGGGCGCTTTTCCGGTTTGTTTGTACTGCTTGAAAGCCTCGAGTGTTTTTGGTTTCATGTCTTTCTGATAATTGCCGTAAATCAGCGGTTGGCCTTCACCTTGCAGAGCATCCAAGACCTCGCAGAAAAACACAGTGTGGGTGGAAAGCTCTTTAACGTCGGTAACCTTACAGCGAAGATATGCAACCGCTTTTTGGAGAACCGGCAAGTCGTCAACAAGCTCGAAAGGAACGTTTGCCCATTTATCTACATCTCTTCCGGATTGAAAGCCAAAATTGCCGATAACGAAAGGATCAACATCTGTTCCGAGAATAGAAACCATGAATTCCTTCGTCTGCTTTATGGCGGCGTTGGTTTGGTTTGTGTTTATGCTGCAAAGAATAACCGTGGGAACCGGTGCGCTTGTGGACTGAATAAACGCGTCTACAATACATCCGGCGTTTTTCCCGTCTAGTTTAGTTCCAACAACATATAGCCCGTACGAAATGTTGAACAGAGCTGTGTTATCCATAACAAACCTCCGATTAAAAATTTGGGGCTTGCGCTTTATGCGTTTTCGGTAAAATCAGCTTTTGAAGCACCGCAAACAGGGCAGACCCATGAGTCGGGAAGATCCTCAAACTTTGTGCCGGGAGCAATGCCGGAGTCGGCATCGCCTTTTTCTTCGTCATAAACATATCCGCAAACGTTACAGGTGTATTTTTTCATAGCATGACCTTCTTTCAGTTGTTATCAATTAATCAATTTATATTTCTGCCTTCCACAGACCGTGAAGATTGCAGTAAGCAAATGCACACACCAGCTTGTCATCGTCGGTGAGCATAAACGAAGCTGAAGGAGTGCCTGTTGGATCGAGAGCTTTGCGCTGGCCGCCTTTTTCTGTCTGTATATATACCCAACTGATGTGGTGCTCAGCGGTCATTGGGTGAGGAGCAGAACCCACTTCGATTGTAACCTTGTTACCGTCGATTTTGATAACAGGAACGTGCTTCTCTGCAGATGCGTCCGTGGTGTTGGGAACAAGCTCGGTCATAGTATCTCCACAGCAAACGGGAGTTACGCCAGAGCTTTCTATCATACCGATAATGTTTCCGCAATGCTTGCAAATGAAGAATTTGTGCTGTTCTTTATTCATGTCGACCAACCTTTCTGAAATCTGAAATATTGTTGTGCAAATGAAAAGCTTTTTTAAACTATACTAAAGTTCTTCGTTTGCTTGTGGCTTAAATATATATCAAAATTTCAGATTTCGCAATGAGATATTGCGTAATTTGGGCTAAATTCAAAAGAACTGTAGAGATGAATAAAAAGTACTAACAATAATAGTTACTATTACCACTAATTAACGAATTTAAATAATTTATTACAGTATGGGATAGGCAAGAACTTGTTTTTCGTAAATATAAATCGCTAGGCAGAATTACCTGCCTAGCGATTTATATTTACGTGTCAGAGCAAACCTTTAAGATTACTGGTGTGTTTTTACGCAATAATACAGAACGCAAAAATTACTCGGCAAGCTCTTTGATTGTCTTATACTCTTTAAGGTCGGTATAAATGTCGTTGGTATAAGGATTTTTCTTTTGCTTTATTACCTTGTAAATCATGTACACAAACACAGCAACGTTAACTGCAAGAGCAAGTGCACTTACGATGGTGTATATAGTGGGGTTGTAGCTCGAAACAACTGTGAACTGGCTGTGATCCTGGAAGAACGGGAAGGTCTGAGCAAACATACACCACAGGGCAAGAGTCTGCGCTCTGTGCTGGAGCCATGCGCCTTTGCCGATTGTAAAAGCACAGAGTGTCGGCGCAAGGAGCAGTGCAAGACCGCAGTACCATGCGTGATGGGGGAGGCAGTTGTATGTATATGCAAAGTTCCAAAGGTCATATGCGATAATCCAGAACCAGAGCATATCGGGCCAGAGCATATCGCGGCTGCCGTCTTTTTTTGTCTTTTTTCTGATGACAATTCCGAACCATCCGGTGATTGTGACGATATTCAGGATTCCTGCGATGCCGTTCATGAAATTCCATGAACCGCCCATAAGCTTATAGAAGGTATCTTTTGTACCTTCTTCGAGAACTTGTGTAAGAACGGGATACAGCGATCCGACCTGGAAGTCACGGGTGCAGGCTTCAAGAATGTTAACAGCAAGGATAAGCGGCGCAAGAATTAGAAACCACTTCTTGTCAGCTAATCTCCATTTTGTTCCGTCTTTTTTTGTTCCGCCTACAAAACGAATGCACCAGAAAAAGATGCAGCCTGCGGTGGAAGAATATACCTTTGCGAGATGGAACCAGTCTTTGTATGCGGTTCCGTCAAGAACTGTGAACCACATAACCGTGAGAACGATAGGCATGACTACAAATGCGGTGAAGCCTACCCACTTAAATCTGCGAGTGAACTCGTTTAGTGTGAACAGAGCTGCAAACACCATGAGCCATCCGAGTATAGCGGTTACTACACCGCCACCTTGTGTAAAATCAAACATAATATAACCCTCTCATTATAAAACATTGAGTATTTCTGCCAACGTTATTGGCATTGTTATTTTATTATTTATATCGACAACAAGGCAATAGACAGATGATTGAATGTGTCTGATTTTTCACAAAATACTACATTTTGTGCTCGTTTTCCTTTTCGTATTCCGCAAAAGCGGTCACAGAACGCGGAATACTGCCCGAAATCATGAGTAGTAGCTTTTCCAGCATGACCTGCGGTTCGTCCTCCATGCCCTCGTTTACCCAGTCAACAAAAAGGCCGTTGAAGACGCGCCTGTAGAAATTGATAATAAAGTTTTTGTTCTTCTCGGTTAGGGTTACTCCGAGGCTTTCAATGCACTCATCAATAACGTCGAGCATAAGCTTGTTCGAGAGGCTCGCAAAAAAGGTATTGGCTTCAGGCCAATAGGAAGAATTATATACATGAAGAACCATTTTTGAATTATTCTTCAGATATGTCATCGTTGCCAGAAAACCGCCCTCCCAAGTGCCAAAGGTTCTGTTATGCGCAATATCTCGAGAAAGCTCTTTAAAAAAGACGTATTTGAAAATGTCCATAATATCCGTAAAGTAGTAGTAAAAAGTCTGCCTGTTCACGTAGCAATGCTGGCAAATCTCTTTGACGGTTAATTTGTCGATAGACTGCTTGTTGAGCAGCTCCTTGAAAGACCAAATTATGGCCTCTTTTGCGCGTTGCGACATTAGCGTGTCCTCCTACTGACTGAGCAATGGGTCGAGAACCCAGCGGTGTTATTTTAATATGTATATAGCGCGAAACGCTGCTTAAAAAAGCATAATTTGCTTTGCATTATGCTTCCAAAATACCACGGATTGTTGAAACAGTCAACTAAGAGTGAAACCACCATCAGAGCTGAAAATGCTAGAATAAACACAAAAAACACCGCCCTTTCGGAACGGTGTTTTTTGTGAATGAACAGTTTTATTTATCAGATACTTCTTCGATGTCGTTTGTGAGCTTAAGCTTGTCCAAAATATAGAATATCAAACCAAGAGCCATGCCGACAATTGTTGCAAGGGTAAGACCGCTGAGTTGGTAAGTGCCGATTGGAATATATGCTCCGGAAAGACCGGTGACAAAAACTACGGAGGTCAGAGCAAGGTTGCGTGAACGACTGTAATCAACCTTTGCTTCAACGAGGAGTCTAAGACCCGAAGCGGCAATCATACCATAAAGCATGAAGCTAACACCGCCGATGACACACCAGGGGATGGACTGAATTAAAGCGGAGACAGGGCCGATGAATGCGATGACGATTGAAATAACTGCGGCACCGCCGATAACCCAAACGCTGTAAACCTTGGTTATTGCCATTACGCCGATGTTCTCACCATAAGTCGTTGTAGGAACAGCGCCGGTGAAGCCGGAAATGATGGTGGAGATACCATCGCCCAAAAGGGAACGATGAAGTCCGGGGTCTTTAATAAGGTCACGGTCAACGATTTTGCTTGTTACCATCTGATGTCCGATGTGCTCTGTAACAACAACCAATGCTGCCGGAAGGATTGTCAAAATAGCGCCGACGTCGAAGACAGGGTGCTCGAAATCGGGAAGAGTGAAGATAGCTGCCTGCGTGACAGGTTCAAAATTAACAAGCCCAAAAGCAACAGCTGTGAGATATCCGGCGATAATTGAAATCAAAATCGGGATAACCGCAAAAAACTTTCTGAAAAGCACCGAACCGAATACTGCGACAAGAAGAGTGACGACGAATACGATGATATCCTTGTACTGGTCTACTTTCATTGGAACTCCAACAATCGGCAGACCGCCGCTGCTGGCTGCGGTGCCAGCAAGTGTTAGTCCAATAAGTGCAACAATCGGTCCCATAGCGGCGGGAGGAAGAATTACATCAATCCACTTAGTTCCGAATAGCTTAATAATCAGAGCGACAAAACAAATTGCAACACCGACTACCACAAAGCCGCCAAGCGCAAGCGGGTACTTAGAAATATCTGTGCTGCCTGGGATACCTATAATAAGAGCCACAGGCGCAAGAAAAGCAAAACTGGAGCCTAGGTAGGCTGGAGCTTTGCCTTTGGTTACGAGTATGAAAATAAGGGTTCCGATACCGTTCATTAAAAGAACAATGCCGGGGTTAATTCCAAATAGCATTGGAACGAGAACAGATGCGCCAAACATAGCGAATAAATGCTGAATACTAAGTGCGGTGCCCTTGCCGAATGGGACTCTTTCTTCGACCTGGATGATTTTTCCTTGCATGTTATACCCTCCATTACGTATTTCAGTGCATAGTTTTGCCGCTTTCGAAAAGATTAACAAAAAATCAAATCAAAACGCGGCATTACAGAACTGCTCTAAAGTTTCTTGTGTCATAATAACTTAATCTTTGCCAAATTTCAACATTAAATTTACATTTCATTCATATTTGTTACACGCTAATACGTTAAATAGGCAAAATATGAACTACATTATATGGTGTTCCTCTTAGTTATTTAAGGGCATATAGAGAGGAACACTATTGACCCGCTCAAAGCAAGGGGCAGCGGCAAGGGCTAATGGCGGGGAGCAAAATCAATGCAATGCATATATTGTCAACAGATGCCTACGGGCAAAGCACTAACTTTAAATATAGGCTGGCTGACACCGCCCCGAGCCGAGGAAAACGTATAATGAAAGAAAAAACCGTATGAAGAATGAAATATAACGAGAGACCAGCTATAAAAAGCCAAGGGAAGATCTAAATTAATGGTAGAATATCAGCAAGATTTTTCGTGTTGATAGAATTGGCCGCTTTTTGTATTGCATCAGCGGGAAGCATTAATGGCTTGTTTGCTTGACATTCGACAGAGGTTTCAAAGTGTCAAGAAAACAGTCCCTCAGTTTTTCTACGGATAACCCATTCATCAAAGCTGCCTTTCGGTAGTCGGCTTCAATCCAATGAAGGTTTTCATTGTTCTCGAGTCCCTCTATCTCCAGAAGCTGCTTCAATTTACAGTTTAGCATATACGGCAGCATGAAGGAGTGAACTAAAGTATCATCCAAATCAAAGCAAACTAGTTTAGTCATTCGCATTCTCCTTCTTGGGCGGCGATGCCTCATAAGGCTGATTTCTTCTGAGTATCACTGAAATGATATTGCACTGCTTTCGGGTCACCGCGCTATCTACCTGTTGCGCTCATTATCTCATGCCAATGAGAGGGTAACAAGTTTTTCGCGGTGCCCTTGTTAAAAACACCGTAAATACATTATACGAGGAGGTGCTTCCGTGCCGCGAAGCTGTGAATGAGTGAAATAATGTCAAAATGCATATTTATAGCATCAAAGCAATAATTGCCCGATACTTCGTTAAATCGATACTGAATTTGCAATTCTTTCGGGATTATTATGCATTTAGAAATTGACTTTACCACAACAAAGTGTTATCCTAAGCAAAATTGACAAATAATCCATTTCGCTCTCTTGTATAGTTATATCCCAATGCTTTAATGGATTAACTTGTTGAATTTAAGGGGCGAATGCCCAATGGAAAGGAGAAAATTAAATGAAATTAGTAAAGCAAATTGGCGCTTCTGTTCTTGCACTTACAATGCTCGTCGGCCTTGTCGGTTGCGGAACCAAGGAAGTTGCACCGTCCGCCGCAGCAGATGCTTCAGCGGCACCCGCAGGCGGTACACTTAACGTAATGGTAGAGGTTGAAGTAGCAAGCCTTGATCCTCAGGTAGCTGACGATGGTACCAGCTTCGAGGTAATTGCAAACTACACAGACGGTCTTAAGCAAATGGATGCTAAGGGTGGCGTTATCAACGCTCTTTGCGCAGAGGAGAAAGTCAGCGAGGATGGTCTTACATACACCTTCAAAATCCGTGATGATGCCAACTGGAGCAACGGCGAGCCTGTTACCGCAGCTGACTTCGTTTTCGGCTGGCAACGTGCAGCTGACCCCGCAACCGCTTCCGAGTATTCCTACATGATGAGCGACATCGGTCAAATCAAGAATGCGGCGGCCGTCATTGCAGGTGATAAGCCTGTTACCGAACTCGGCGTTACCGCAGTTGACGCAAAGACACTTCAGGTACAGCTTGAGGTTCCCGTATCTTATTTTGACCAGATTCTTTATTTCCCCACCTTCTATCCTGTAAATGAGGATTTCTATAAGAGCTGTGGTGGCAATTTTGCTACCAGCCCCGAAACCGTTCTTTCAAACGGAGCTTTCATTCTCACGAGCTATCAGCCAGCGGCAACCAGCTTCTCCTTGGAGAAGAACCCAAGCTACTACGATGCCGCAAAAATCAAGCTCGACGGTTTGAAGTATCAGGTCATCAAAGAAAGCCAGCAGGCACTTCTTAGCTATCAGAATGGTGACCTTGATATCATTCAGGTTTCCGGAGATCAGGTTGATCAGGTTAAGGATGACCCCGAATTCAAGAGCATCGGTGCTGGCTATCTGTGGTACATCACCCCGAACATTGATAAATATCCCGAGCTTGCAAACCTCAATATGCGTAAGGCACTTTCCTTTGCACTTGACCGCCAGACAATTGTTGACAGCGTTGTAAAAGATGGCTCCACTGCTACATACACCGCTGTTCCTCCTCAGTTCGCAACAGGCCCTGACGGCGATGACTTCAGCGCCAATCAGACCGAGTTTGCCGATGTCTGCGCATTTGACAACGCAAAAGCAGTTGAGTTCTACAACAAAGCAAAGACTGAGCTTGGAAAAGACAGCTTCGCTTTCGAAATGATTGTTGACGACACCCAGATTCAGCAGAACGTCGCAGCAGTTATTCAGGAAACAATCCAAAAGACCCTTCCCGGCGTTACAATCTCACTTAGAGCTGAACCCAAGAAGCAGCGCGTTAAGGATTGTCAGGAAGGCAACTACTGCCTCGGACTTACACGATGGGGACCTGACTATGCTGACCCAATGACTTATCTTGGAATGTGGGTCACAGGAAACAACAACAACTACGGTTTGTGGAGTAATGCTGATTACGACAAGCTTATCGCAGATTGCACAACCGGTAGCCTCAACGCTGATCCTAAGGGCCGCTGGGCCGCTTTGAAACAGGCTGAGAAGATTGCTATGGAGCAGGCTGTTATCTTCCCGCTCTACACTCAGGCGAATGCCGACATGATTAAGGCAAACGTTACTGGCATCGAATTCCACCCTGTTGCATTGAACAGAGTTTATAAGAACGCTGTAAAGGGTTAATGGTTTTAAACTGAAAACACCCGTGTAAGACCTTTGTGCCGCGCGGTTGCTTTGAAATTCTATCAAGGCTTTCGCGCGGCATTCTGGCTGAGCTTAACTCGCGCATACGAACCCATTTCCGCTTAAGTGGATTTTTCCATCAGGCGGCGCGGGTTCATATGCGTGCGTTATGCATTAAAAGAGAGGAAGAAAGATACGTCGTGAAGAAATACATTTTCAAACGTGTACTTATTTCGTTATTCACACTTCTGGCTATCACACTGGTACTTTTCATCTTGCTTCAGCTGATGCCTGGTTCGCCGTTCAACGATGAAAAGCTAACGGTAACTCAGAAGGCAGCACTAAATGCTAAGTATGGCTTGGACCAGCCCTTAGTAGTGCAGTTTGCGAAATATGTATACAATATGTTCCGAGGCAGCTTCGGCGTAAGCTATAACATCAGCCAAAACACACCTATAAGCCAGCTAATTCAAAGCCGTCTGCCTGTCAGTATTGCTGTCGGTGGAATGGCTGTCGGATTGGGCGCGCTTGTTGGTCTAATTCTTGGAATTATAGCCGCGCTTAAGCATAACACCTTCTGGGATACGTTTTGCACCATCATCTCAGTACTGGGTGTATCTGTGCCAAGCTATGTTTTCGCATTGGGATTGAGCTATACCTTCGGCTTCAAGCTTAACTGGTTGCCTATGCTTTATGAGGGTGGCAATCCGTTTGCAAGCAGTATATTGCCAAGTATTGCGCTTAGCCTGTTCACCCTTGCTTCCATTGCTCGGTTTACGCGAACCGAGATGCTGGAGGTTTTGGGTAGTGATTATATGCTCCTTGCGGAGAGCAAGGGTATTAGCGGCGGGCCGCTTATCGTTCACCATGCGCTGAGAAACTCCCTTATTCCGATTGTTACGGTGCTTGCACCGCTCATTGTCGACTTGATGACGGGCAGCCTTGTTGTCGAGAAAATATTTTCAATTCCGGGCGTAGGCAGCTTGCTCGTTACTGCAATTCAGTCAAACGACTACAATGTCGTGATATCACTGAGCTTTATTTATAGTGCGATGTACATAGGAATAATGCTCGTCGTTGACATACTATATGGCATAATTGACCCGCGCATACGTCTTGCAAAGGAGGGTGACAACTGATGGGAAGAAAATTTAATAGACAGCCCACAGTGGCATCGGGACCTGAATTAAAGACGGATTTTTTTGAATTCCTGCCCGACGACTTCACTTTGCGCGGAGACACTGACTTAACTCGAATCGACAAGAACTTTGCAAGCCAGGATTATTGGGCAGAGGTTCGCCATCGCTTTTTCGCAAATAGGGGCGCGGTAGTATCACTGATACTTGTTATTATGTTGGGCTTGCTTGCCGCCTTTGGACCTCTAATGGCAGGCTATTCATATTCGGATCAAAAACTTTCTGAGATGAACTTCGCTCCGAGAATTCCGGGCATTGAAAGCATCGGAATATTCGACGGAGACGAGTCGCTAAAAACGACTACTGGCACCAAGATGGTCAACGGCTACGAGGATAAGAAGCTCACTGACGTTTATTATTGGTTCGGTTCCGATACGCTCGGGCGTGATATTTGGACGAGAGTATGGGAAGGTACACGCATTTCACTCGGAATTGCGCTTTGCGCCGCTATCATTGATATGATTATTGGAATGAGCTACGGACTTATCAGCGGATATTTCGGCGGTAAGGTAGATAGCATCATGTGCCGAATTGCCGAAATAATCAATGGCATTCCACGTCTTGTTATCGTGACTCTGCTTATGCTCGTGCTTCCTCGCGGATTTGTTACCATAGTTTTCGCACTGATGATAACCGAATGGATAGGTATGAGCCGAATAGCTCGAGCCGAGATGTTGAAGCTCAAGGAACAGGAATTCGTTCTTGCCTCACGCACGCTTGGTGCGAAAGATTTCTTCATTATTTTCAAAGAAATATTACCGAATACCATTGGGCAGATTATTACGCAGCTAATGTTTAGCATACCCACGGCAATATTCACCGAGGCCTTCCTCAGCTTTGTTGGTTTGGGAATTCCTGTGCCGATGTGTAGCTTGGGCAGTCTCATCAGCGATGCTTTCAACAGCTTTACGACGCATCCTTATCAAATTCTTCCCCCAATTTTAGTTCTTGCTCTTCTGATGCTCTGCTTCAATATGCTTGCGGACGGTCTGCGCGAAGCGTTTGACCCAAAGCTCAAGGAAATGTGAGGTGAGCAAAATGGAAAATAAAGAACGTGTCAAAATTCTGGAGATGAGAAATCTCTCCATATCGTTTGTTTCATCAAACGCTCAGGTCAACGCCATACGTGGCGTGGATCTCGACCTTTACAGGGGCGAGACTCTCGCTATTGTGGGCGAATCAGGAAGCGGTAAGTCGGTCACCATGAAGGCTGCTATGGGAATTCTTGATAAAAACAGCGTTGTCAACAGCGGTTCAATAATTTATACATATCACCGTAGTGAAAACGAAACTAACACCGTGGACTTGCTCAAGCTTTCGAAAAAGGAAATGCGCAAGCACATAAACGGCAAGCGCATAGCGATGATTTTTCAGGACCCAATGACAAGTCTTGACCCCACAATGTCCATTGGCAAGCAAATTATGGAGGGCATGATTTGGCATTACGGTACCTCTAAAAAGGAAGCGTCTGAAAAAGCACTAAATCTTCTTAAGGAAGTTGGTATTGACGAACCGGAAAAACGCATAAATCAATTTCCGCACCAGCTTTCAGGAGGAATGCGCCAGCGAGTCGTTATAGCAATAGCGCTTGCATGTGACCCCGAGTTGCTCATCTGTGATGAACCGACGACAGCCTTGGACGTTACCATTCAGGCCAAAATAATAGAGCTTATTCAGAGAATTCAGCGTGAGCGAGGCATAAGCGTTATTTACATTACTCACGACCTTGGAATTGTTGCAAAGGTTGCCGACTATGTAAATGTAATGTACGCCGGAAAAATCGTCGAAAAGGGAACTATAGACGAGATTTATTATGACCCCAGGCATCCATATACGTGGGGCTTGCTTTCTGCGATGCCGGACCTTAACACGGACGACAGCCGCCTTTATACAATTCCCGGCTCGCCCCCGAACCTACGCAATGAAGTTGTTGGAGACGCTTTTGCTCCCCGTAACATCTATGCGCTCAAAATCGATGAGCGTGCCGAGCCTCCGATGTTCAAGATTTCCGATACACATTTTGCGGCAACGTGGCTTCTTGATGAGCGCGCACCAAAGGTCGAAATGCCGGAGGAACTCAAGAACAGAATAGCTCGTATGCGGAAGGAGGGCGAACGGCATGACTGAAGAAAGAAAGCCCTTACTTGAGGTAAAAGGCCTTAAACAGTACTTCAAAATGAACCGTAGCTACACTTGCAGAGCAGTCGACGGAGTTGATTTTGTCCTTTACCCCGGCGAGACCTATGGATTGGTAGGGGAGTCCGGCAGCGGCAAGAGCACCATTGGCCGCAGCGTTATCAGACTTTACGACCCAACCGATGGTGAAATCATATTTGACGGTATGAACATTTCGGGAAAGCTTTCTAAGCGTGAAAATGAACGCTTACGTACCGAAATGCAGATGATTTTTCAGGACCCGATGGCTTGCTTGAACCCACGTAAAAAGGTCGAGGATATTGTAGCCCAAGGTCTGGACATTCATCATCTGTATTCGAACCGTGCAGAGCGGAAGGAAAAGGTTGCTGATATTCTGGTAAAGGTTGGACTCGCGCCGGAACACGCTGAACGTTACCCTCATCAGTTTTCGGGCGGACAGCGTCAGCGTATTGGTATTGCAAGAGCGCTCGTTATGAATCCTAAGCTCATTATTGCAGACGAGTGCATTAGCGCACTGGATGTTTCAATTCAGGCTCAGGTAGTCAACCTTATGAAGGACATTCAGAAGGAAACAGGCACAGCCTATCTGTTCATCGCTCACGACCTTTCTATGGTTAAGTACATTTCGGAGCGAATTGGCGTTCTGCATATGGGGCATTTGGTGGAGACGGGAACAAAGGACGAGATTTTTTCGAATCCCGTACATCCATATACGCAGAGTCTGCTTTCTGCAATACCCGTTCCAAATCCTCGCACCGAAAAGACCCGTGTCACACAGTCTTACGATTATAAAAAAGCTGGGATAGACTATAACGTTGGTACTCAGCATGATCTTGGCGGAACCCATAAAGTACTTTGTACTGACGAAGAATTTATCAAGTGGACAAAAGCATAAGAAGCACTTTTGGAGCGGCGATTAATCAAATAGCGCCGCTCTTTTTCATGCAGTTTTCATTTGGCGTGATAATGCTAAATTGTATATACCACAAGGTGTCTCACTTGCAACAAAGCTTCTTAATGGCAAGAATATATTTGCAAATCAATATTATTTGAATGGGAGTTCGTTCGTATGTTTGAATTTCAATTAAAAAAGAAATTTCTAAAAATGCAGCTTTAGTTTCGTAATTGTATTTTTCAAAATATTAAAAATGTATTTACATAAATTGCTTCAAAAATACATAATCAAATAGTTATAAACATTCTCCACAGGGTTTTCAACAGCAATAAATCCTTTATTGCGAGCAACCACAGCAATATATACCAGATATTAACAAACCCTGAATTTGAATGTGAGGTTTTTTACGTGATGAGAATGGTTTACATAATGTTGCTATTTACTGATAATTATTTGTGAATAAGGTAATTTGAGTTTGCAATAAAAACATCTTTTTTGAAAAATGATCTTTTCTGACAAAGATATCAATTTCGGATAATATTACTGAATACAAAATTTAGACATACTATTAATGAAATGAAATCTGCACTGACTAAAAAACCAATATACACAATAAATAGCGGTCGCTCTATTTTTAAACACAAGCTGTGCAAATTATTGTGAAATTTATACATTTTGCCTTGCAAATATTACGTTTCTGCGCTATAATACTTAAGAAAGTCGAGTGCGGACAAATGTGCGTAGGCGACGGACAAACACGATTCACGAGAGAAATTCACGTGAAAAAATGGAGGAAAAGTAATGAAAAAGTTTTTGGCTCTCATCCTTGCTTGCATGATGCTCGTTTGCTTGTTCGCAGGCTGCGGACAAAAGGCAACTACTGAATCACCGGACGTAAGCACGGATACCGCTGCAACCGGCGACAAGGTTGTCAAAATCGGCGTTTTCGAGCCCGCTTCCGGCGACAATGGACCTGGCGGCAAACAGGAAGCTCTTGGCGTTCAGTATGCCAACTCGGTAGCCCCTACAGTTGAAATCGGCGGCGAAACCTACAAAGTAGAACTTGTGAATGCCGACAACCAGTCTTCGGCCGACAAGGCTCCTTCTGCTGCGGCAACCTTGGTTAGCAAGGGTGTGTCTTGCGTTCTCGGTTCTTATGGCTCCAGCGTCTGCCTCGCAGCTTCCGAGACTTTCAAAAGTGCAGGCATCCCCGCTATTGGCATCACCTGCACCAATCCGCTGGTAACTCAGGGCAACACCCATTATTTCCGCATTTGCTTCCTTGATCCGTTCCAGGGAACTGTTCTTGCAAAATTTGCAACCGACACCTTCAAGGCTAAGACTGCTTATTGCCTTGCACAGCTCGGAGACGACTATTCTGTCGGCCTCTGCAATTACTTTAAAGAAGCTTTCGAAGCACAAGGCGGAAAAGTTGTTTATGAAACCTTCCCTGAAGGCAACTCCGACTTCACTTCTTATGTAACAAACGCAAAAAACAAGAATTCAGAAGTCTTCTTCGCTCCCGTATCCACCACTTCTGCTGCTTTAATCATTGATCAGGCTTCTTCTCAGGGACTGACTATTCCTCTCATGGCTGGCGACACATGGGATTCCAATGTCATCCTCAATGCAGCTAAAGGCAAGGATGTTAAGATTTTTGTCACCACCTTCTATCAGGAAGGCGGCAGCCCCGAGTTCGATACCGGAATCAAAGCTTGGCTTGAATCCGACGCAAATGCTCTTTCCAATAACGGCGGCGATACCACTGTAGCTGCTGTTTCTGCAATGGGTTATGATGCTTACTTTGTTGCTCTTGAGGCTCTTAAGGCTGCAGGTTCAACTGATCCCGTTAAGGTTAATGAAGCTCTTTGGAACGTCAAGTACACCGGCGTTTCCGGCGCTATCGCATTTGACACTGTAAATGGCGATGCTGTACGCGACACAGCATACGTAAAGACCGTAAACACCGAGACTGGTGCTTGGGACTTTGTAGCGGTACAGAAAGCAAAATAATATTCATATCTAATCACTTCTACATTAGTGGTATAGGCGGGGGCAATGCCCCCGCCATGCCCTTTTCTAATTTTACGTTATAAAAAGATATTCTTGGGCTGCCTCGAAAGGGGACGAAGTTTCGGCTTTTTTCGAGACAGCTCAGATTTGAGGAGGTTCCTCTATGGATGGTATTTCACATTTTTTATCTAACAATTTACCATATATTCTGTCGGGTATTTCGGTCGGCGGACAGTATGCGTTGATTGCAATCGGATATACGATGGTTTACGGCATTTTGCGTCTCATCAACTTTGCGCACGGCGATGTCTTTATGGTGGCTGGTCTGATGATGGTTTATCTCTCTGCCAGTATGCCTCTATACAGTGCAATTCCAATCGTAATCGTCCTTACAGTAATCTTGGGATTTGTAATTGAACGTGTTGCGTATAAGCCTTTACGGAGCGCACCTCGTATGTCGATTATGATTTCAGCTATCGGTGTGAGTTATCTGCTTCAAAATTTGGCTTTATATATTACCGGCGGCTTGAACAAGAATTATCCCGCTATTCCTTGGATTTCCGACACCATCACAATCGGCGCTGCGGTTACAAAACGAGTTACAGTTATTACTCCAATTTTGACTATCGTACTTGTCGTTGTGCTTGTCTTGTTCATTAACCACACAAAGATAGGAATGGCAATGCGTGCGGTTTCAAGAGACTTTGAAACCTCTCAGCTCATGGGTATCAAGATAAATAGTGTCATTTCGGCCACATTTATCATAGGCTCACTTTTGGCTGCAGTCGGTTCAATGCTATACTTTACCAACTACCCAGGCGTTGTACCGACTTCGGGTTCCATGCCTGGCCTGAAGGCGTTTGTCGCAGCAGTTTTCGGAGGTATCGGATCAATTCCAGGAGCGGTTGTCGGCGCGTTTATCATCGGCATCTGCGAGAACATTATTAAAGGTGTAGGCCTTACAACGTTCTCTGATGCGTTTACTTTTGCACTGCTGATTATTATTCTCATTGTAAAGCCAACGGGTCTTTTCGGTGAGAAACAAACCGATAAGGTTTAGGTGGTGGGCTTATGAAGAAAAGTACAAAAACCACTATAAATGTGGCACTGATAATAGCATTAATTGCAGTGATTTTGCTATTAAGTTACGTCCTTAAGCCTTCTTCAATGTTGTTTCCAATTTTGAAAAAAGGCGCGATTTATGCACTTGTTGCTGTTTCTATGAACCTCTTGAACGGCTTTACCGGTTTGTTTTCGCTTGGACAGGCAGGTTTTATGCTAATCGGTGCATATACCTATGCTGTTTTTACAATTCCGATAGTAGAGAGAATCAATGTCTACCAGTATTTTGACGGCGGCATAATCCAGTTCACAATGCCGGTCATTATAGCGCTTATAATTGCAGGTATTGCAGCCGCTGTGTTTGCTTTCCTTATTGGTCTGCCTGTACTGCGTCTAAAAAGCGATTATCTTGCGATTGCTACGCTGGGCTTTGCCGAGATTATTCGCGCTATTTTCCAGTGGGATAAGATAGGACCGATTACAAACGGCTCAAATATGCTAAGAGGCTTTCCAACGTTTGATTCGATAATCAGCAATATGAGAACTGACGCTCATGGAAATCCGACTTACTTTGATGGTTTGTTTACTTCGGCACCTTGGCTGGCTACGTTTTTGTCCACAATGATACCTATTGTAATTGCTGGGCTATGCATAGCAATTGTTGTTCTTCTAATCAACTCCTCATACGGACGTGCATTTAAGTCAATTCGCGATGATGAGGTTGCGGCTGAGGCTATGGGGATTAATCTTGCACGCCATAAGATGCTGTCATTCTGCACCAGTGCTTTTTTTGCCGGTGTCGGAGGAGCACTCTTGGCTATGTTTCAGACAACTGTTCAGGCCGCCGCTTTCAAATCGAACATGACCTATGAGATTTTGCTCATAGTCGTTTTGGGCGGTATTGGCTCTGTTACCGGAAGCTGCATCGGCTCGTTCCTGTTTATTGCCTGCTCCGAATGGTGGCTGCGTTTCCTTGACACGGAAACATCTTTGGAGCCAGAAAAAAAGCTGTCATTTGTAATTATTGCGGCGCTTGTCGTAGTTGCACTTGCTGCCTTTGTCGGATTTAAGAGCAAGGACAAGGAAAAGAAAAAGAAAATCATGATTTATGCCATCGGTGGTGTTATTGCGCTGGGAATGCTGGGCTGGCTTGCCTGGTTCATGCTTTCCGGCGGACTCAAATTGCCGTTCCTCCGCACCGGCTTCCGTCTGGTAGTCTTCTCAATTGTTATAATGTGTGTCGTTCTGTTCTATCGCAAGGGTATTATGGGCGAAAATGAATTTGATATTGATCGTTTAGTAAACCGTCTCAAACCCAAGAAAAGGAAAGGGGAGGTGAGTGGCAATGAGTGAGAACGTATTGCGCCTTTCCGATGTAACCATGCAATTCGGAGGCGTTGTCGCCGTTAACAACCTATCTTTAGAGGTCAACAAGGGTGAAATCGTCGCACTTATCGGCCCCAACGGTGCCGGCAAGACAACGGCTTTCAACTGTATCACAGGCGTTTATGAACCTTCCAATGGTCAGGTCGAGTTTAACGAGAATGTGATCGTTTCAAACCATCCAAGCGGCAAGACGAAAAAGCAGTATTTGGGAGAAAACAACGGCAAATACAATAAAGTTGTCAGCAAAACTCCGGACAAGATAACTCAAGAGGGCATTGCTCGTACTTTCCAGAACATAAGACTTTTTGGCAGCCAGACCGTTTTTGAGAATGTTTTGATAGCAAAACATATGCGCGCAAGACAAAATTTGTTTTCCGCGACCTTCCGCTTCAACCACAAAGAAGAATTGCGGATGCAAAAAGAGAGCATGGAGCTGCTTGAGCGTCAGGGCATGGCTCATTTGAAGGACGAAAAGGCAGTAAACCTGCCTTACGGCGTTCAACGCCGATTAGAGATTGCACGTGCTTTGGCAACTGAGCCGAAGCTACTGCTACTTGATGAACCAGCAGCTGGTATGAACCCACAGGAAACTCAGGAGCTGACTGATTTTATCAAGCAAATCAAAGAGGAAAATGATCTTTCTGTTTTCATGATTGAGCATCATATGGATTTGGTTATGCAGATTTCGGATCGTATATATGTGCTTGATTTTGGAAAGCTCATTGCTCAAGGCACGCCGAGTGAGATTCAGAACGACCAGCGAGTCATTGACGCATATTTGGGGGTGGCTGAAGATGCTTAAAATTGATAACCTAAAAGTCAATTATGGCGGTATTGAAGCCGTAAAAGGTATATCATTTGAAGTTGAAGAGGGCAGCATCGTTACGTTGATTGGAGCAAACGGAGCTGGAAAGTCCACAACACTGCGTACCATTGCTGGTCTTGTTTCCCCAAAATCCGGAAATGTATCCTTTTTGGGTGATAATATAACCGGAATGCAGGCTCATCAAATTGTTTCCAAGGGCATTACACTTGTCCCAGAGGGACGCCGAGTTTTTTCGGATTTGACTGTTCTGGAAAACCTAAAGGTTGGCGCATATCTGCGAAAGGACAACTTGGACGAAGACATTCGCTGGGTCTATGACCTATTTCCACGTTTGCAAGAGCGTTCGTGGCAGGCGGCAGGAACACTTTCCGGTGGTGAACAGCAGATGCTTGCCGTTGGGCGTGCGCTGATGAGCCGTCCGAAGCTTATGATGATGGACGAGCCTTCACTTGGGCTTGCTCCGCTTGTCGTCAAAGGCATTTTTGACATTATTAAAGAAATCAACAAACAGGGCGTTACCATTCTCTTAATTGAGCAGAACGCGAATATGGCACTTCAAACAGCCGATGTAGGTCATGTTCTGGAAACAGGACGCATTACTCTTTCTGGTTCAGGAAAAGAGCTTCTTAAGGACGAGGCGGTTAAAAGAGCCTACCTCGGGAAATAGTAGCAGCTTACGAGATTCTGTTATTTTTAACAGAATGAACAATAAAGAGCAGGGTGTTTACCGAAATTCGGGCAACACCCTGTTTCGTTCTGTTGCCCCAATTGCTTAATTGTTAACAAAAATGTGATGACTTTTTGATAAAAATATGCAATAATTCCATGTGAGTACTTAACTTTTTTTGTGCTCTTAATAAAATTAGGAATAATTGCGAAGACACGGATATTCGTGTTGAGTTAAAGTAATGAGCTAACATTTTGTGAATGGTAGTTGCTGATGGTGCGGGAAAAGCTATCTCCACGGCTATTTCCAAGGGGTTCGGAAAACAATAAGTTAGCTTGTAATAACCGAATAAGCATTATGGTATAATCATTAATGTATATTGCCTTCAAAATACAGTACAGAGATATATAAATAATTGTGGCGATAAAAATTGCCTCGCCAAGGATGTTCAGGATGAAAAAATACATTGGAGTGGCCGTACTTGTATTGCTGCTTTTGCAATTTCCCAAAGTAAATTACGAGTTTACTCGGACGAATGCGGATGCAATAATTGCAGCAACAGAAGAAAATTTGATAATAAATTCGGATTGTGAGCAGGATTCGGATCGAATTTATTTCGCAACTAAAGACATGTTTCGGAGTAATTTCGCGTTTTCCAATAAGAAAATCGGAGCAATCGTTATTGCCCCGAAGATAGTAATGCCTGTCGTCAATGCGACAGACAATGTAAACGATGAAATAAAAAGCTCTGCAAACTTTCGGCATGATTTATTGCTCGAAAGCTTTTGGAATCGATTTGGCGACCGGATTGTATTTATCGCTATAATTATTGCCATTGGCGTTTTGTTTTTTTTCTTTAATTTAAGAGCACGAAAAAGGCAATTTAACTTGCTTAAGGCAAGCGAAGCGATGCTTCGCAATGTTACCAACAATATTAACGGTGGCGTGCTTGTTCTTAAACCCCAAAAGGATTTCAAAATTTCATATGTTAACGATGGTTTATTAAAACTGATCGGATATTCAAAAGAAGAATTAGACGTCATAGAGCCGAAATATTATTATCTGTTTATTCATCACGATGACAGAGCTGAACTTGAAAATTTGATAATGCCTGGAAGTCTGCCGTTTGAGCCGGATAATAATTTTTCCACTCAGCTTCGTATTAGGAAAAAAGATGGAACATATGTCCCGGTACTCGTAAAAGGCTCACTTGTTAGAAATAGGCAGGGGAAAAAAGAGCTTTTTTGCGTGGCTATGGATATTTCCAGAGAGCGTTCTATGATGGAAGAGCTGGAATTCGAGAAAGAACGCTACAAAATTCTTATGGAAAAGTCCGATGAAATTCTTTTTGAAATTAACTATGTTGAACATACGGTTGAGGTTTCTGCACAGTTTAAAGAAAAATTTGGCTGGTCTTTACCTAAAATGTACTGGGGTGTCGAGGAGCCGAACTTGGTTCAGGTTTATGAGGAAGACCGACGCGAATTTGCTAAAGCGCTTGAAGAGGTGTTCGGAGGCAAGGTCGACGGAGAGCTTGTTACGCGTATTTGCAAGAGTGACGGTTCGCCATGCTGGTGCAAAATCCTCTATCATGTAATGAGAATAGGCAACGAAAAAATTCGCCTTATTGGCAAAATAACCGACATAGATGCGGAGATGAAAGAAAAGCTGCTCCTTGTGCAAAAAGCGCAAGTGGATGCGCTGACAGGTCTACTAAACAAGGGCGCTTTTAAGACTCAATGTGTGGAATATCTTAACAAACATAACGATATTAACAATGCGGTAGTTTTCTTTGATGTAGATAATTTTAAAGAAATCAACGACAGCTTAGGTCATGCGGTGGGGGACAAGGCATTGCTGGACATTTCCCAAAAAATGCAGCTAGTTTTTTCGGAAAGTGATATTTTGGGACGCTTTGGCGGAGATGAATATTGCGTACTTGTAAAGGATGTCAGCGAGGAAGAGCTGAGAAGTACGCTTGAGAATTTGCTTAAGGAACTTCGCCTGGAATATAGTGACGGGAATCAAACGACTTCTGTGTCGGTCAGCGTCGGAGCGGTTTGCAGCGGTGAATTTGGAAGTGATTTTGACAAGCTACTTGAATATGCGGACAAAGCTCAGTATTTCGCTAAAGAAATGGGAAAGGACGCTTATGCTCTGTACAATAATCAGATTCGGTTAAGAGGGTATGAAGGCAGAAAATAAGCAGGTTCGTGATGTAAATATTTGCTGAAAAGCAAAACAAATAGCAGTCGAAAATTGAATTTCGGCTGCTATTTGTTTTACTAAATTTGATTTGTCACAATTCTTGATTTTTACTAGTCAAATTACTATTGTTTTATAGTTTTCGAGCGAGTTCAATCGCTTGTGAGATAGCGTCCGAAATTTTGCTGACGTGATGAGAGTCGCCAATGTTATAAATGTCGGGGAAGTCGGCTTTCAACGCCTCAAACAGCTTGTCGTTAGGTTTAGAACCTGAAGCATTGACAATTGCGTCGCAGGGAATACTGATAAGTATTAGCTTTTCAGGCTCGACAACGCCTGTTTCGCGCTCTTTTGCTTTTTGTTCGCGTGTTTTAGGCTCGACAGCTTCAAGTTCGACGGTGTTGTCGGTAACGTTAAGGATTTTTGCAAAGGAATATTGCTTAACACCAAAACGGTTCAAATCTTTCATCAACGGCCACGCTGTTCCTTGTTCAAAGCCCGTGCCGACTTTGGCTATGTCGACTATGGTTATGTTCCTGCGCGTTTTGTCAATCATATCGAGAACCTTCTCGGTTTCCTCGGAGTGTTGGGAGAGCATGAAGTAAATTTTCTCTGGAGAAAGAGCTGCCTCGTAAGCAAGATAATCCGCGCACTCACAACCGACGGCAGATCCCCCGACGACTACGACGTTTTTACCGACCATCGATTTCCCGCTAAAAATGTCGAAAGCCGTGTACACGGGGATGCTGCTTGTGCCGGGTAAGGTAAGGCTTTTTTGCGTGTTTCCTGTTGCGGTTATGATGACGTCAAAGCCAGCGCACTTGATTTCTTCAACTGAAGCATTTTTGTTTAAAACAAGATTAACATTCAGCTTCCGTAGAACTGCGGTGTAATACGACACGATATTCAAGAATTCGTGCTTTGAGTGCGGGGCCGCCGCCAGAAGAATTTGTCCGCCAATATGGTCAGACTTTTCCCAAATGGTGACATCATGACCACACAGAGTTGCCTGAACTGCGAACTCACAGCCAGCTAAACCAGCACCCAAAACGAGAATGTTTTTTGGCTCTTTTGTTCTGTGCTTTTTTAATTCGTGTTCGTGTCCTGCATAGCCGTTTACAAGGCATTCGACCGGCTCCGCAAAAAAGGTTTTTGCAAGACAGCCCTGATTGCAGGCAACACAACGGCGGATGATTTCACTTTCGCCCCTTTGGGACTTGATTGGCCAATCGGGGTCGGCAATTAGAGGACGGCCAAGGCTTACGAGGTCAGCTTCGCCGATTGCAAGCACCTTCTCGGCAGTACACGGGTCGTTTATGCGGTTGCTCGCAGCCACGGGGATGTTGACAACATCAGTAACTGCCGCAGCGAGATATGTAAAGCCGCCGCGCGGCAAGTCCCCCGTAAGCTGAGGGATAACGGATTCGTGCCAGCCTCCTGTAACGTTGATGAGGTCAACACCAGCCTGTTCCAAAAGCTTTGCGAACATGACAGCTTCCACGCTCGTGTTTGAATCGGGAACTAAATCGTTACCCGCAATGCGTACGCAAATCGGATAAGCCTCACCAACCGCTTCTCTTACTGCGGCGACGACCTCAAGAGGAAAGCGGGTACGGTTTTCCCAAGAACCGCCGTATTCGTCAGCACGCAGATTGGTTTTCGGGGATAAAAACTGGCTGATGAGATAACCCGCAGAAGCGGATATTTCGACAATATCGAAGCCAGCCGTTTTCGCGCGAACCGCGGCAGCTGCCCACTTTGAAATGACTTCACGCATTTCGTCCTTAGTCATTTCACGGGGCATCTCTTTCGTGAACTTGCTAAGAACAGCGGAGGGAGCCAAAGCTTCACGACCGTCGTTTGCGATTGAATGGGCATAAGCTCCGGCGTGGTAAAGCTGTACGCCGACCTTTGCCCCGCGCTTGTGCATTCCGTCTGTAAATTCGCGGTAACCGGCGATGAAGTCATCGGTCTGAAGGCTCATCATTCCGGGAGAACCGCCGTACTCGTCAAAACGACAGCCACCGACAAAAATAAGCCCTGCGCCGCCTTCGGCACGCCTCCAGTAAAACTCATTAAAGCGTGGGTTCGCATAGCCATCCATATTGTACATAAGATGGATGGCAGGCATAATAATGCGGTTTTTGAGTTCTAGATTACGGATTCTTATTGGATTGAACAGTCTTTCGTATTGCATAATAATGACCATCCCTTTCGTTTTGCTCAAGACACAAAACGGCACGAAAAAGAATGGTCATTTTGCGCATGAACAGCGTTTGCCCGCAGAGCGAGCAATACGGATATTATCTATTATATTTGAAGCTTGTTTCAAATATATACTTATTTGTTCCAGTCACGGATTCTGCCTGCAAGCCAATCCGTCCATTCCTTAACGCCTTCTCCGGTCAGAGCAGAAATCTCGAATACAACGATATCGGGGTTAAGCTTTTTAACGCGCTCACGGACAGCATCTGAGTTGAAGTTGAAATAGGGCTTAACGTCGATTTTGTTTATTAATAGGGCGTCGACCTTTGAGAACATGAGGGGGTACTTGAGGGGCTTGTCGTCGCCTTCGGGAACGCTGAGAATCATGGCGTTGAAAGATGCGCCAGTATCAAATTCTGCGGGGCAGACAAGGTTGCCGACGTTCTCTAAAATTACGAAATCAAGGTCCTCGGTGCCGAATTCGTTAATGCCGCTTTCGGTCATTCCAGCGTCAAGATGGCACATTCCGCCCGTGTGAAGCTGGATTGCCTTTGTTCCCGCTGCGGCAATGGTTTCTGCGTCGACAGCAGAGTCGATATCCGCTTCCATAACACCGATTTTGAATTCATCTCTAAGCATTTCAATTGTGCGCAGAAGGGTTGTTGTCTTGCCCGAACCAGGGGAGGACATGAGGTTCATTAGGCAGGTCTTCTCGTTTTTAAGTCTTCCTCTTAGCTTGTCAGCCTCCAGGTCGTTGTTTTCATAAACGCTTTTTTTGATTTCAAATATTCTTACCTTGTCCATTTCAAATTTCCTTTCTGAAGTTGAGTGATTTTTTATTATGAAGCAGTATAATCAGTTCATGCCAAATTCCTGCATTCGCCTGTAAAATGTGCTGCGCGAAAGCCCAAGATAGTCCGCAGCTTTTGTCCTGTTGTTGCGGCATTTCCTCAGCGCCATCTCAAATCTTTCTTTTTCGTCGAGTCCATAAATGTCAAAGGGGAGAGCAACTGCCGGAACTTCCTCGGGAAGCGTTTCCAAGAAATAGTCGCCCAGATAATTGTGGATTTCCTTTTCGGTTATAAGAGTTTCCTCGTGCGTGCTAATAATTCCCTCTAAAAGGTTTTGAAGCTCACGAAGGTTGCCCGGCCAGGAGTATTTTCCTAAAAACTCCAACGCATCCTTTGAAAGACGTATGTCAGGCTTGCCCATTCGTGCACATAGCTTTTTCAAGAAGTATTCAGCAAACAGATAAACATCGGCACCTCTGCTCCTCAAAGGCGGAATGTTGATTCTAATAATGCTAAGACGATAGAACAGGTCTTCACGGAAAAGCTTTTTCTCGATAAGCTCCTTAAGGTTTTTGTTGGAAGCCGCAATTATGCGAACGTCGACCTCGATAAGGTCGTTTCCTCCCACCTTGCGGAAGGTTCTTTCTTCCAGAACTCGAAGGAGAACCGATTGAACCTCCATAGGCATATCGCCGATTTCATCCAAAAACAGAGTGCCGTGGTTTGCAAGCTCAAACTTTCCGATTGAGCCCTCTCTTTTTGCACCGGTGAAAGCTCCGCTTTCGTATCCGAAAAGCTCACTTGCTATTAGTTCTTTTGAAAACGCAGCGCAGTTGATTGCAACAAAGGGCTTGTGACTGCGCTTGCTGCTGTTGTGGATTGCCTGCGCGAAAACGTCCTTGCCAACGCCGCTTTCGCCTTGAATGAGTATGTTGCTGTCACTGATTGAAGCAATTTTACTACGCTTGACCGTTTCGAACATAAGCTCGTTTTCGCCGATTATGTCGTTGAAGGTGTAACGAGCGTTATTGTCGGTGAATTTTGAAGTCATTTTGTTTGCTCTGCCGTTCGAACTGAACGAAATGGTAATGCCGTCCGGATGGAACTTGTTCTGCTTGTATGTGGCGGTGGACATATTGACGTAAACCCTGCCACTGGTGACGGAAAGAGGCATCACCTTGTCACTGATGAGCTTTTTCGAGTTGAGAATATTCCAGAATTCTCGGTTATCTGGCAGGGGTAGAATGATTTCCTCAAGCTTGAGGTGATAGGTGTCGGGTTTTTTAATTCCCAAAATTTTAAAAACCTGATCGTTAATGATTACTACTTCGTATTTATCCTTGTTCTGCCTAAGAAAAATCGAACCAGATTCCTCATCACTGCTGGTGAACATATCTATGCACTGGAAAAAGAACATATCAAGTTCGATAGTTCTTGCAACTGTCATAGCAACCGAGAGAAGATAATTATCACTTTTCTCCTGCGGCACAGCAAGAACAATGCCTCCGAATATCTCGTTTTCCAAGAGACAAATTGGGGCAAAATAGTAGGAACCGTCAATTAAAAAGCGCGAATAGTTGGAGCTGCCAAGCAGTTCAACAGCACCCTTGCTTTGAATACCCAGCGAAAATGGATTTGTGCCGATGCTCTCTTCCGACCATCTGGTTCCGTTTTTGATACCGATTTGACTGAGCCAATCGTTGTCGGTTGGAATGCCGTAGATTCGGAGCAAAACGCCGTCTTTACTAAAAAGTAAAACTCTCAAGTCGCTTTCCGCACTGTTTGCGATAAAGTGGTTTATGACCCAGTCTGAGCACGTCATGAAGCGTTTATATATTTTTTTAGTTCGTTCAAGCTCGTTTTGCATAAGCTCTTTAGGCAAGGCTCTATCATAATCGATGTTTTTGCTGTCACTGCGTTTCCATGAATCCAGAATAATTTCATTCGGATGCTTGCAGTTACTATCGCCCTTATGCAGTCCGACCCAGTTTTCAATATTTTGCTGTTTCTGCATCAAGAAACCGTTCCTTTCGTGGACAAAATGGCGTAAAATACAATAAGGTCGTTTTGATCATAAAGATTCTCTATCGATATGTTCAAAATGACACAATGTTAACATAAGATGCACCTATATTGTGCCAGAATATTGTACCATACTTTCACATTTGTATCAAGTACTCATTTGCGAAGAAATATTTAATTCCATATTCAACTTGACGAAGGTTGATGCTTGTTATATTTTAATAGTAGCCCTTATAAAAGGTAAATTATTCTAAGTGGGAGGTGGACCGATGAAAATTGTCGTTTTGGAAAGTTACGCTGTAAACCCCGGAGATATTTCGTGGGATAGCCTTTGCGAGCTTGGTGATGTAACTTTATACGACCACACTCCAAAAGAACTTGTTGCTGAGAGAATTCGTGACGCGGATTTCGTCCTATTAAACAAAATCGAATTTACAGCCGCTTTGATGGACGAATGCAAAAATCTGAAATATATCGGAGAGCTTGCAACAGGTTACAACAACATTGACCTGAAATCGGCAACTGAGCGCGGAATTACGGTTTGCAACATTCCTTCTTACAGCACACCGTCGGTAGTCCAGCATACTTTTGCATTGCTTTTGGAGCTTTGTATGCACACGGGGCTTCACAGCAACGGCGTCATGGCAGGAAAGTGGAATACAAGTCGCGATTTCTGTTACTGGGAAACGCCGCTTATGGAGCTTTCCGGAAAAACTATGGGCATAATAGGCTTCGGTCAAATCGGACAGTCCGTCGCGAAAACGGCGGTTTGCTACGGAATGAAAGTCGTTGCCTGTGCCGCGCACCCGAGAGCTGAATCGGGAATTGATGGCGTATCCATGGTTACGCTGGATGAGGTTCTGAGCCAATCGGATGTCATCAGCCTTCATTGCCCGCTGACGCAGGAAAACAAGGGACTGATATGCGCCGACACGATTTCAAAAATGCGTGATGGAGTGATTATTATAAACACTGCGCGAGGTGGGCTGGTCAATGAACAGGACGTCACGGATGCACTAACAAGTGGAAAGCTAAGAGGCTTTGCCGCCGACGTGCTGACGAAAGAGCCACCAGTGAATGGCAGTCCGCTTTTTGGAGCGCCGAACTGCGTAATTACGCCGCACATAGCATGGGCACCAATTGAGAGCCGCAAGAGGCTTATTAGTATAGCGACCGAAAATGTCCGTGCATTCATCGACGGACATCCGCAAAATAAAGTAAATCACTAAACGGAGGAAACCAAATGCCACTTTCTAAAGCGCGGATTACAGAGCTGAATGAGCTTTGCAAAACTTTCCGCATTGACGTGCTCAAGGCCATTCACGGCATCCAGTCCGGTCACCCGGGCGGCAGTCTGTCAGTGTGCGAAATACTCACACTGCTGTATCAGGAGCGCCTGAACATCGATGCAAACAACCCCGACGACCCCGACCGTGACCGCTTTGTGCTTTCAAAGGGTCACGCCGCACCGATGCTCTATCGCAATCTCATTGAAAAGGGATTTTTGCCCAAGGATTCAATGGGAACGCTGCGCCGCATTGACAGCGACCTGCAAGGTCACCCCTCAAATCATACCGCTGGCGTTGAAATGCCTGCTGGCCCTCTGGGTCTGGGTCTTGCTGCGGCACAGGGGATGGCTCTCGGTCTTCGATTGAACGGAAGCCCTGCAAGAGTATACGCCGTTTTGGGCGACGGTGAAACAAATGAAGGCGCTGTTTGGGAAGCGGCAATGTCGGCGCCAAAATTCAAGCTCAGCAACCTAACTGCTATAGTCGATTACAACAAGGTTCAGCTAGACGGCACCACCGACGAGATTATGCCTCTGCGCGATATGTCTGCTAAGTGGCACAGCTTTGGCTGGAATGTAGTTGAGTGCAACGGACACGACTTCAAAGAGCTGAATGCTGCACTCGATGCTTGTGAGAAGATTAAGGACGGCCCGTGCGTAATTATCGCCAGCACAGTAAAGGGCAAGGGAGTTTCGTTTATGGAGGGCAAGGCGGCATGGCACGGTAAGCCGCTTTCCGATGAAGATCTTGCAAAGGCAATAGCGGAACTCGGAGGTGAAAACTAATGGCAAAAGCAATTAGAGAAGTATACGGCAGCGTTCTTGCCGAGCTGGGTGAGACTAACCCAGACATCGTCGTTTTAGATGCTGACCTTTCAGGCTCAACTAAGAGCGGCATTTTCGGAAAAGCGTTTCCTGATCGCTTTTTCAACATGGGCATTGCCGAGAGCAATATGGTTAGCACTGCCGCAGGTCTTTCTGTCACAGGGAAAATTCCCTTCGTAAATACCTTTACGATTTTTCTGACCACACTTGGACTAATCGCAACACGCGGTCAGGTTTGCTATGGTAACCTCAATGTCAAGTTCGGCGGAGCTTACTGCGGTATGTCAGACGCGTTTGACGGTGCAAGCCATCACGCAACCGAGGATATTGCGGTGATGCGCAGTCTGCCCAATATGACGGTTATTGTTCCCTCCGATGAAAAAAGCACTCGCTGGGCAACTGAATATTCGGTGGAACATAATGGCCCGGTTTATCTTCGCCTGTCACGCGACGTTTATCCCGACCTTTATACCGATGATACAAAGTTCGAGTGCGGAAAGGGCGCAATCGTCCGCGATGGAAAAGACGTGACCGTTATTGCTTGCGGCTTGCTTGTCCACAAGGCGATGGAAGCGGCAGAGATTCTTTCAAAAAAGGGCATTTCGGTTCGCGTAGTCGATATGTACAGCATTAAGCCAATCGACAAGGAGCTTATTTTAAAATGCGCACGCGAAACAGGTGCTATTGTAACTGCCGAGGAGCATAACATTTACGGCGGACTTGGTGGAGCTGTTTCTGAGGTTCTTGCTTGGGGCGGGGCAGGAGTCCCAACTGAGTTCGTCGGTATTCAGGATACGTTTACTGAGAGCGCACCGTATGCCCAGCTGCTTGCCAAATACGGCGTTGACGCAAACGGCGTTATAGCGGGAATTGAAAAGGTTTTGGCGAGAAAAAAGTAAAATACAGTCAAACAGGCGGTATTTATCAAGAAAATGCCGCCTGTTTTTTTGTCAAAAAGGCAATAAATAAAAGTTATAAAATGTTAATTAAAAGTATTGACACAACGCAACTTGTTTAGTATAATAACTCTTGCCTGTTCGAAAGATATGCGACATGGCGGCGTAGCTCAGCTGGCTAGAGCACTCGGTTCATACCCGGGGTGTCACCGGTTCAAATCCAGTCGCCGCTACCAAAATGGGAGTGCAAATGTGCTCCCAGTAATATGGCCCGTTGGTCAAGCGGTTAAGACACCGCCCTTTCACGGCGGTATCATGGGTTCGATTCCCGTACGGGTCACCACAGATATTAGGGAGCAGTTGCTCCCTTTTTCTGCATATGGAGGCTTAGCTCAGCTGGTTAGAGCGCATGCTTCACACGCATGAGGTCGGCGGTTCGAGCCCGCCAGTCTCCACCAAAAACAACCTGTAATCTCAATGGTTACAGGTTGTTTTATTTTTTGTAAAATGTGATTTGTTAGCAACGTGATAGCAACCGCGATAACAAAAATAAGGAGCTTGACCAGTTCTACGCTTTTTTGGAGGTGTTTTGCTTCTTTTGTTTCATTTCTTTTGGCTTTCGCTCTACGGCCTGAATGAGTGATTCAATTTCCGAGTGTACGTGGATTTTAGCTGTTGTCGAATACTATGCGTGACCCAGTATTTTTTGAAGAACTTTCGGTGGCATTCCTTCCTTGCGTGCGAGGCTTGCGTTGGAAATGCTTGTGATTAGATGTTGACAAAGAAAACAGAAAAAGGTATAATAATTTTCGCGCATTGGCCTTGATGCTTGTCTTGACTACTGCGTCTCAAAGACAGAACATTTCACTCGTAATGAAATGCTCTGTTAGTTCTAAATATATGCGAAATGCCCCAACAATACTATCTGCTTCTGTAGCGCAGTGGTAGCGCAACGCACTCGTAATGCGTAGGCCAGCGGTTCAAATCCGCTCAGAAGCTCCAAAACACCCTTTGGTTTTCCAAAGGGTGTTTTTTGTCTTTTTTGACAACAATTGGTCTGAAAACCTACTAACATTTACCTGCCATTGTTTTCTCTTTATAGTAAATACTATATTGACTAAATAATTAGAGGTAATTAATTTGAATAATGAAATAAGGCTTAAAACAAATGTGGTTGAAAGCATCAATCAGATAAAAAGCGTTTTGGGCGACAATAATGATCTGCTAATCCGTGAATTCGCTTTTAGCATTAAAAAAAGCTCCATAAAGCTTGCGGTTCTGTTTCTCAACGGATTAGTGGAAGAAAAAAAACTGGAAACCTTGTCTTTTGAACTTAACGAATTAAAAAACTCAATAAATAGTGATAATCAGAAAACTCTTGCAACCTTTTTCAATAAAGATGAAGAATCGTTGGAGTCTTTCTTTGTCAAATTGAAAACTTCAATTTTATGTAGTTCAAGCGCTGTTGAGGGCTCTGATTATGAGACGCTATATAACTTGATATTAACAGGAAATACTGTAGTTTTGCTGGATGGATATGACAAATTTCTGGCTTTGGATACTTATGGCCCTAAAGGGAGAAATATAAGTGAGCCCACTTCACAAACGATAATAAGAGGACCCAAAGAAGCCTTTACAGAAAAAATTGACCTTAACATTTCACAAATTCGAAGAAGAATAAAAGACAAATCTGTGAAAATTGAAAGAATGACAATAGGCACTATCACAAAAACCGGAGTGGCTGTTATCTATTTGGAAAATATAGCGAAGACAGAAATTATTAATGAGATTAAATCAAGATTAAGCCAAATCAATATCGATGGAATACTCGATAGTGGATATATTGAAGAATTAATAAAAGATGACCGCAATTCCGTGTTTCCAACACTATTGAATTCCGAAAAGCCCGATTCAGTTGTGGCCGGATTGTTGGAGGGCAAGGTAGCTATAATGGTTGACGGCAGCCCCTTTGTTTTGACGGCTCCCGCTTTGTTCGTGGATTTTTTACAGGTAAGTGAAGACTATTATCACCATTATATAATTTCGTCCATGACTCGCATATTCAGGGTAATTTCATTATTCCTTACACTTTTGGTGCCGGCAACTTATATAGCGTTAACAACGTTTCATCACGAAATGATTCCAACAACTCTGTTAGTAAGTATTGCTGCGCAGCGTGAAGGCGTGCCTTTTCCCGCTTTTGCTGAAGCAATACTGATGGAACTGGTTTTTGAGATTTTGAGAGAGGCGGGTATTAGAATGCCTCGCGCAATCGGCTCTGCAATCTCAATTGTGGGCGCGCTGGTTTTGGGGCAGGCTGCAGTTCAGGCTGGTATTATTTCGGCCCTCCTTGTTATCATAGTGTCCATCACCGCAATTGCAAGTTTTGCAATTCCAAATTATTCGATGTCGAATGCAATAAGGTATTTAAGGTTTGTTTTGATGATACTAGCCGCCAGTTTTGGGTTATATGGTGTCTTTATTGGGCTGATTATTTTAACTCTTCATTTGAGCAAGCTGAAATCCATTGGAGTTCCGTATCTGGCGCCCATTGCGCCTAAAATAGCCAATGAAAACAAAGATACTTTTGTCAGATTTCCTTTATGGAAACTGAAAAATCGCCCGAGCACTACCTCACAAACCAATATGCCCAGAATCAATATGGAGCAGCAAACAGTTTCGGGAATAAAAGAAGCGCAAGAATTAAACTAAATCAACATTAATGTGTGTTTCGGCAGGGGAGTATATTGTGAAGTTCAAAGCCAGAATTATAAAAATAATAACTATTTCGATTATGTTAAATATGTGCTTGACAGGTTGCTGGAACAGTCGAGAAGTTAATTCGCTGGCATTCATGACTTCTATAGGACTTGATAAAACCGAAGATGGAATCATGTTAACCATTCAAGTCTTAAATCCCCGAACTATTGCTTCACAAAAAACCGTCAATGAGCCTACGGTTATCGTATATACGGAAGAAGGCAAAGACACAATCGAGATGATCCGAAAAATGATTACCAAAAGTTCAAGAAAACTTAATGGAACTCATTTGAAAACAGTCGTTTTTGGCGAAGATTTTGCTAAAGCGGGTATTACTGAAGTTCTGGATTTGATCATGCGTGAACATCAATTTAGGACTGACTTGTACTTTGTAGTTGCAAAAGATGTAACCGCTCACGAAGTTCTAAATACGCTGACGGACATGGATCCCATTCCATCTGTAAAGCTCTATAATTCTCTTCATGCGTCCGATGAAATATGGGCGGGTACAAAAACTGTTAAAACCATTAGTTTGGTAAATTCAATTGTTTCAGATGGCGAAAATCCAGTGCTTACCGGTGTCGAAATCGGTGAAAGCCATGAAGAGTATGATTCTTTAGCCAAACTTGAGAAGATGGAATCGGACCCATTAAAAATTAATGGCTTAGCTGTGTTTGATGACGATAAATTTGTAGGTTGGCTCAATGAGGACGAAAGCAAAGGCTATAATTATATTATGGGCGATGTACCAAGCACAATGGCGCATGTTGAAGATGAAAGTGTTGGTAAAATAACCTTCGAGGTAACAAAAACAAGAACAAAAAGAACTGCGTCTCTAGTAGACGGAAAACTCGTTATCACCGTAGACATCAATATTACTGCAAATATTGAAACAGCTTCAGATAAGTTGGATATTACGAAAGAAGAAAATATTCAGGAATTAGAGAAACTTTCAGAGCAAAAATTAGACAAAGTTTGTAATGAAACATTACAAAGAGTCCAAGAACTAGGCAGCGATATTTTTGGCTTTGGTGAGGTGGTTCACAGAACCTATCCAGAATTGTGGGGCACCTTGAAAGACAATTGGAATAGCACATTTAAAGATTTGCCTGTTGAAATACATGGGAAGGTGAAGATAGAAAAGACAGGGACAATTTCAAATTCTTTTTTTATGAAGGAAAAATAGTATGAATGTTGTTTCAATTTTTTTAGTGGTGGCATTTTCAATCATCCTTTGTGTTGTGGAAATACCAAAAATGCTAAAAAGTAAAGAATATAGAGAATTGGTGGCATTTTCAATCATACTCTTCATTGGCATGTTCTTCACTATCTTGAAAAGCCTGAATATAGATATCCCGAATCCGGCAGATTTTGTAGCAATGATATATGCACCTGTTGTTGATTTGATCAAAGGAGCTTTGGAGTAAAAATTAATGAATACAAAAATAAGTGATCATCAACTGTTTTCGTTAGCTGCAATTTGCACAATTGGAACCACCTTGCTATCGGTGGCATCAGGCACTGCGGCATTAGCAAATCGAGATGCTTGGATTTCTGCAATTATTTCGCCCGTGATCGGACTTGGTTTTATTTGGACGTATTATTATTTGGGCAAATTATATCCCGGCAAAACTCTAATTGAAATATTCAATTCAGCTTTTGGCAAATGGCTGGGCTGGATCATATCAGCTTATTTTGTGATATTCGTGTGTTGTTTAGACGCGGCGCAGCTAATGTTCTATACTGGTGACTTTGCGCAAATGGAATATATGACTGAAACACCTATATTTGCTTTCAGGTTGCTCCTAACACTTGCGATTGGAATAGGTATGCTTTACGGATTAGAAGCAATTGCTCGTTCAACCGAAGTTTTTGTGATAACTATAACCGTATTAATCGGTCTTGCTATTCTCATGTCACTTCCGAATATTAAGCCTGAAAACCTACTGCCGGTTTTAGAAAAAGGAATCGCTCCGCCTTTGAAAGGCGCTCTGTATTTGTCAAGTTATATGACTTGGCCATTTGTTATTCTGCTTATGATTTATCCAGCAAGCACCAATCACACTAAAAAAACGCGTAATGCCTTGTTTTTGGGGTACATTTTTGGGTCGGTAATGAGTTTCGTGTGTACCATCATGTCCATTATGGTATTAGGCAGTAAGATTACCGCACAATCTCAATTTCCAATCTATTTGTTAGCAAAGGAAATTAATCTTGGGATTATAAATAGAATTGAGGGCATTACTGCCCTCTCATGGTTGCTATCTTCGTTTACCAAAACACTGTTGTATTTTTACGCGGGAACAATAGGCTTTTGCCAACTTTTTAAGATTAAGGATTACAGAAAAATAGTGTTTCCGCTTGGACTTGTAATTCTGGTTTTCTCCGGCGTTGTCTATCCTGACGCGGCATACGAAGCTAAATGGGATACTACAACTTGGATACCATTTATAGGTACATTTGGGGCGATTTTGCCGATTATTATTATAGTCATAACAAAAATAAAGAAGAAAATGGATTTGCTAATTAGCACTCAGGACCAGATGGAGTAAAAGTAATGAAGATGAAAATTAGCGATCATCAATTATTCGCGTTAGCCGCGGTTTATACCATAGGCGACACCGTTATTTCGGCATCTTCAAATGTTGCAGCATATGCACAACAAGATGCTTGGATTTCAGCTCTTATTACGACCATATTGGGATTTCCTTTTTTGTGGGTGTATGCTTATCTGGCTAAACTATACCCCGGAAAAACATTGGTTGATATGTTGGAATCAGTTTTTGGAAAATGGGCTGGTTGGATAATATCAGCGATTTTTGTTGTATTCGTTTGTTTTATAGCTTCGTGGCAGGTGATGTCATATATTGGGAACTTCGTGCAGACCGAATATATGACCGAAACTCCTTTGTATGCTTTGAATTTTCTCCTGACAATAGCGCTGGTAGTCGGAATATTTTATGGATTAGAGGCCATTGCGCGTTCAGCCGAAGTCTTTGTGGTAATAGTAACTGTATTAATGCTACTTACTATTCTGTTGAACATGAAAAATATAAAAGTCGAAAACTTGCTGCCCATTTTAGAAAAAGGAATAGTGCCTAGTTTGAAAGGTTCTCTGTATTTATCCAGCTTTACAACTTGGCCCTTCGTTTTTATGCTTACGATTTACCCATTTAATACTGACGATACTTTAAAAACGCGCAATTCCCTATTCTTGGGATACCTTTGGGGGGTGGCAATCACTTTCGTTTGTACCATTATGGCAATTTCTGTTTTGGGCAGCACGATTACCGCAAGATCGCTGTATCCCACATATCTAATGGCAAAGGAAATTGGAGTTGGTATTATTACGAGAATTGAAGGACTTGTTGCACTCTCGTGGATTTTATCCGAATATATTAGAACCTTTTTGTATTTTTACGCAGGGATGGCCGGATTTTGCCAGTTGTTTAAAATCAAAAACTATAGAAGAATAGTGCTGCCGCTTGGGCTTGTGACTCTGATCTTTTCCGGTGTTATCTATCCGACAGCGGCATATCAGACAAAATGGGATACAACTACGTGGGTGGTGTATATGGCTTCCTTCGGTGGCATTGTGCCGATTTTAATGGTGATTATTAATAAAATTAAAAGTAGATTGAAATCATCAACAAGTGTGCAGGAAGGGAATTGATGATATATTACCATGAGGGGGACGAACTCAACGAAGTATTAGTCACGGGTGATTATGCATAGAATTTATGATTGCCGATTGTAGCAACGTAAGGGCGGTTTTTAGATATCCAAGAGCTTGTGGCTATAGTGGGGTTGAGGAAAAATAAGCTGTTACCGGCAACGGAAGCTCCGTCGAGACAAAGCTTGGCGGCAAGAACACTTTCGACGGAAGGCGTATTGTTGATTGTTCCGTTTGCGACCGGTGTGAACTGTATACCGCCCAAATCGTCAAAAATGACGTCATGGATGTTGTTCGGAAAGTCCGGGCTTGCTACACGATTGAGAATTACGTTTCCTACTGCGATTTTACCAGATAATGGTTCACCGCTGCTTTCGGCGTTGATTATGCGAGAAAGCCAGTAAAGGGAAGTGCTGTCGTAAAATTGGTCTCCTGATGTGATTGTACCGCTGCCGCTGCTCACAGACGCTTTTTGAGCGGTGGCGTTCCAGGTAACAGATGCGCCCATTGCTTTTGCGAGCACGCGGACAGGAACCATCGTGGTTCCGTTTACTATTCGTACACTATCTTTTACGTATAGCTTGCGCCCGTTCGCGTCAATATAGTAATCTCCCGGACGAACAGTGAGGGTAAGGCTTGATGTCCTGATTACAGCTTTGTTGTTTTCCCAGGATACATTTGCGCCAGGGCAAAGCAAGAGGGAAGTTGCTCGCAGAGGTACATAAGTTACGGAATTATATAACGAAACATTTGTGGTTAACGTTGTGTTGTTGACCAGTAACGAAACGGCATATGAGCTTGGCATTACTGCTATTAGCAGACCAACAATTAGAAACGCAGAAATAATCTTTTTCATAAACACACTCCTTGTCGTTTGACTACATTGTAACTATTTGTTACCGTTTGGGCAAGGCGTAAGTATTACCATTACAACGACGAATACAAAAGCTCCCCGAAATCACGAGGATTTCGGGGAGCTTTCATTACCTCGCACCCACGAGGGGTGAGGGGCTTGAAATGTTGGGTTTCATAATATTACCATCAAACGCTCCGTTAAATAATAATAATTTCGATGAATAAATCTTTATGAGTATATTTTTCGTAGGCTTCTTCTCCGTCCAAATTATTAGTGACTTACTCAAATTTAATCTGCCAGAAACACAATATCAATGATTTTAATTGGGGTGTGTTTGATGTAAATGTGTTGACGAAACGACTCAAATACATCTAGATTATCAATTTGACCTTTGAAAAAATCCATAAAAATGATATTACGAAATACTTGTCGAATATAATAAAAGAAAGGAAAAAACATGGAACTCACTACATGAACTGACCCCTAAAAGTTAGACAAATATTTAGAATAAAAATTGATTAAGCAA